>CAZIVG010000134.1:0-4956 GCA_964542595.1 uncultured Muribaculaceae bacterium
TTAGAAAAAAGATATTTGAAAAGGGATGCACAAGGCAACCCGACAGAGGCTCCGAAAGACTTGTTCTTGAGAGTTGCTTCTACACTTGCACAAGCAGATAAAAGCTTTGGTGCGGACGATGAAGAAGTTAAAAAAACAACAAAACAGTTTTATGATTTCATCACAAATCGTTATTTCATGCCAAACTCACCAACGTTGATGAATGCGGGAAGAGAACTCGGCCAATTGGCAGCTTGTTTTGTACTTCCTGTTGAAGATTCTTTGGAAGGAATCTTTGAAACAGTAAAAAATACAGCTTTGATCCACAAGTCAGGCGGTGGTACAGGCTTCTCTTTCTCAAGATTGAGACCTAAAAATGATGTGGTTCGTTCTACAATGGGAGTTTCTTCAGGTCCCGTAAGCTTTATGGAAGTTTTTAATGCAGCTACTGAAGCTGTAAAACAAGGCGGTACAAGACGTGGCGCAAACATGGGTATTTTGAGAATAGATCACCCTGATATTATCGATTTTATCAACTGTAAGTCAGACAACTTCAAGTTGAACAACTTCAACATCTCTGTCGCAATCACAGACAAGTTCATGGCTGCTTTGAAAGCAGGTACGGATTATGAATTGTTCCATCCGAGAACTAAACAGGTTGTTGGTACGTTGAATGCAAAAGCTGTTTTCGATCTTATTGTTGAAGGTGCTTGGAAAAATGGCGAACCAGGTATCATCTTCATTGACAAAATGAATGCAGACAACCCGACTCCTTTAGTTGGTGACATCGAATCTACTAACCCTTGCGGAGAAGTTCCTTTGCTTCCCTATGAAGCTTGCAACTTAGGTTCTATTAACTTAGGTTTGATGCTTAAAGGTGAAAAAGGAAATTACAGCGTAGATTGGGATAAACTTGCAGAAGTTGCGAAAATGGCTATCCATTTCCTCGATAACGTTATCGCAGTGAACAATTATCCGTTGCCTGAAATTTCCGAAATGGTTCAAAATAACCGTAAAATCGGTTTGGGCGTAATGGGATGGGCCGATATGCTCATGATGCTTGGTATCTCTTACAGCTCAGAAGAAGGTACAAAACTCGCTTCTCAGATTATGGAATTCATTGATTATCATTCAAAAGTTAAATCAATTGAACTCTCTAAAACAAGAGGCAAATTCGGAAACTTCAAAGGAAGCATCTACGATGGACAAAACTTCCTTACAAAAAAATATGCAGGAAAGTCTGCGGGTGTTATAACTGATGCAATGTGGACAGATTTGGATGCACAAATTGCTCAGTTCGGTATCAGAAACGCAACAACTACATGCATCGCTCCGACAGGCACGATTTCTATGATTGCTAGTGCTTCCGGTGGTGTTGAGCCTTTATTCGGTCTCGTGTTCATCAGAGACGTAATGGACGGAACAATCATGATGGAAATTAACCCGATTTTCGAAGAATATGCTCGTGAAAACGGATTCTATTCTGAAGAATTAATGAAGAAAATTTCTATCGACGGAACTCTCGCTCACTGTGCTGAAGTTCCTGAAGAAGCGAAGAAAATCTTTGTTGCTGCGCATGACGTTTCACCTTACTGGCACGTTAAAATGCAGGCTGCGTTCCAACTTCACACTGACAACGCTGTTTCAAAAACTGTTAACTTTGAAGAACATGCAACAAGAGAAGAAGTTGCTGATTCTTATGTTTTAGCTTTTGAAAACGATTTGAAAGGTATTACTGTTTATCGTAACAACTCAAGACAATTCCAACCGATGAATCTTGAGAAAAAAGATGACAAGAAAATGCCTGAAATCAAAGCTGTTGAAGCCAAAACTGAATTGCCTGAAGCACAGCAGACAGGCGAAGAGCATAAATGCCCTGAGTGTGGCACAGTTCTGGGTTATGGTGAAGGCTGCTTTATCTGCTTGAACTGCGGATATTCAGGTTGTTCATAAGCAAAGATTAAATATTAAATATAAACAAAAAACTCTCTGAGAAATCAGGGAGTTTTTATTGGAAAAGTATAAAAACAAAAAAGCGAGGATTTCTCCTCGCCTTTTTTATGCTTAAAATTCAAAAGACTAGTTGTTGATGTCTCTTGTGCTCAAAGCGATTCTGTGTTCTTGAGGAGTGAATTTCTTGATAAGAACTTTCACTTCGTCACCGTTTTTGTAAAGATCAAACGGGTTAGAATTTGAATCATCCATTTCAGCTACAGGAAGCAATGCTTCAACGCCGGGGAAAATGTTGATGAAGGCACCGAAAGAAGTAACTTTGTTCACTGTACCTGTGATGATTTGTCCTTCTTCGAATTTGTCTTCGATTTCTTCCCAAGGGTTGTCACCGATTCTTTTCAAACTCAAGCTGATTCTTTTTAATTCTTCGTCGATTTTCAAGACTTTAACTTCGATTTTTTGACCCAAAGTCAAGATATCAGAAGGGTGTTTGATTCTCTGCCAAGAAATTTCAGAGATAGGAAGAAGGCCGTCAACACCGTTGATGTCGATAAATGCACCAAAATCAGCGATTCTTACAACTTCACCTTCAACAACTTGATCAACATCAAGGTTAGAGATAACTTCGTCAACCAACTGTTCTCTCTGTTCAGCAAGTGCTTGTCTTTGTGACAAGATAAGTTTGTTTCTTTTTGCATCTGCTTCAAGAACTTTAACTTCGATTTCTTGGTTCATTAGTCCGTCGAACGGAATGCCTGTTCTCAATTGAGAAGCAGGGATGAAACCTCTGAGGTCGTGAACTTCAACAATAACGCCGCCTTTAACAAGTGAAACGACTTTTGCGTTAACAGATTCACCTGAAATTTTAGCGTTTTGAAGAGTTTGCCAAGCTTGTGCGCAAGCAACTCTTTTAAGAGAAAGAAGCATTCCGCTTTTTTCGTCTTCATCTTCTTTCAAGATATAAAATTCTTTGCATTCGCCGATTTTCATATCTTCAACCATTGAAGAAGGAACTTCTCTGTTCGGAAGAAAAGCTTCACATTTTGAACCGATATCAACAAGGTATCCGTCATTTTCTTTTTTTACGATTTGTCCTCTGACGACGTCAGCGACGCTCAATTTTGATGCAAAAGATTCTTCTAATAATCTTTCGAATTCATCCATTTGTTTTGTTACCATTTTGTGTTTTTCCTTTCGTTATTTTTAATATTGGTTTAATTTTTCAATTACGTTTTCGATTATTGCCTCAGGAGTCGAAGCACCTGCCGTAACCCCTATATTTGCCGCTTTTTTTATTAAACTTTCGTGAGCAGCCAATTCAGCTTCAGTCTCAATATGAATCGTATCAGTGATATCGGTGAGGATTTCTGCCAGATGGGTAGTGTTCGCACTTTTTTTGCTTCCGACTACAATCATCAAATCAGATTCTTGAGCAAGGCTTTTTGCTTCACTTTGTCTTAAAGATGTTGAGGCACAGATTGTGTTGAAAATTTTGAGTTCTTTCGCTGTCTCAGTAAGGTAATCTACAACGTTTTTAAGATTTTCAATTCTTTGAGTAGTTTGAACAACCACGCCGACTTTTTTGTGTTCTTTGATATTTTGCTCATATTGTTTCAATGTTTCAACATCCGGTGCGACTAATACATTTTCGCCATACGATTGTGCATTAGCCTTTATTGCACAAACTTCGGGATGTTCAGGTTTTCCTACGATAACGAGCAAGAAACCTTCTTGCACAAGTTGGATTGCCTTTTGCTGCACCTTTTTTACATCAGGACAAGTCAAGTCCACGACTTCATAACCTTTGTTTTTCGCAGATTCAAAGACTTCCGGAGCGGCACCATGGCTTCTGATAACACAGATTCCGGTGGTGTTTTGGGGCAAGGCGTTTACTGTGTGGATTCCCAATGCCGAAAGCTCGTTAATCACATGTGAATTGTGGATCAATTCACCCAAAACGAAAACATCGGAATTATCATTGTTTTTATTTTCTGTTTTTAATTTTTTTGTTGTTTCGACGGCTCTTTTTACACCGTAACAAAAACCTGCATGTTTAGCCAGTTTAATGTTTTTTTTCAAACGTTAATACGTCCATTCTTTGAGACTCACCTGATTTTTAATCCGGTGGTAGTAAATTTATATCATGAACAAATATCTTTTACAAGCGCGATGGATGTTTAGACATTTTGTTACATTTGTGAATTTTTGTAATGTTTGTTTTTATAAATAAAGCAATTTTGAAGTCCGCTTTGTTTTACATGTAGTGTGAAGTTATAGTGTAGGAATAGAATTATGCAACCAGTGAATTACGGAATGTCCCCATATCCTCAATCTTATCCGCAAGGATATCCAATTTACCCGAATTGTTTTGACCAACTGACGACCCACGGCGTCATTGCGGATGATGCGATGCAATACATTACGGATGTGCCTTCTCCGTATCTTCAAAACTATGTTGCACAAAGAGGCTGGGCGCCTTCTATGCCGGGGCAGGTAATGCCTGATCCTTTGCCGGGAATGCAGCCACAGCAAAAGCTTCCAAGGGGAGATGTTTACCAAAAGGTTCCGGGTGCAAATCAGGAAGACTTTATAAAAAAGAATAAGTATGACACAATCAAAAAAGTTGCCTTAGGCGCATTGGCCGTGGGCTTGGGTGTGTTTGCAATTATGAAGGGTAAGCAGGGTATCAATTGGCTCAAGTCCAAACTCGGAAGAACCCCTGCACCTGCTGCGCCGATAACCCCAACTACGCCGGCTGCTCCTGCTGCTACCACGTCAACCCCTTGGTACAAAAAAGTATGGCAGTATTTCGGAGGCTAGTCCAATCTAGTTTTTAGAAAATTTTTCGACGATAGTTCTTGAAATTTCCAGTGGAACCATTCTATCGAGCGGGTCAGGCATGATGTTTTCAGGTGTGAGTTCGTCTTCTTCTACCATCGATGCAATAATTAACGCGCTTTCGAGTTTAATTTCGTTAGTGACTTGTTTTATGCCGCCATCAATTAGGCCTTTAAACAACCCCGG
>CAZIVG010000135.1:0-4927 GCA_964542595.1 uncultured Muribaculaceae bacterium
CTTCAGAGCAATGACTAACGGTATGTGGATCAACGATACAAAAGACATGTTTTTGACAAACAGAGCAATCATTCTGGCTGTCAATATCAGAAGCTTTAACGCTCAGGACAAAAACAAAAACGACATCATCGAACTTGAAAAAGGTGAAATTTCGGGAAATTTCGTGAACGCGATTGACCGTCTTGATGAAATAAAAGCCCAGAACATAAACACAATCCACCTTTTACCGATTACTCCCGTCGGAAAAGTAAAGGCAATGGGTACAGCCGGGTCATTGTACGCGATTTCAAGTTTTTCCAAACTCAATCCACAACTCGATGACACAACAAATGACCTTTCTGTAATGCAAGAAGCAAAAAACTTCATAAACGAGTGCCACAAAAGAAACATCAGGGTAATCGTAGACTTGCCGAGTTGCGGTTCTTATGATCTTTATCTTTCCAATCCTAACCTCTTTGTGAAAGGCAAAGACGGACAACCGATTGTGCCTGCTGATTGGACAGACGTGAGACTTTTCAAAGCCCAAAACGAAGACGGAACACTCAATGAAGAGTTATTCCTCGAATATAAAAAATACGTGGATATGGTTCAAAAGCTTGGTGCAGACGGAATCAGAGCAGACGTTGCCCCCTCAAAGCCTTTTGAATTCTGGCAAAAACTAATTTCTTATGCGACAGCAAAAGACAAGCAATTCCTTTTCCTCGCTGAAGCTTCTGAAAACTGGAGCCAGCCGATTGCGCAAGGCGCGCCGTTTACACCTTATTACAAACTCCTCGAAGCAGGTTTTGACGGTTGGTACGGAAATTTCTTCAACTTCAAAGACTGGAAAACACCTGAAAAGTTCGAAAAAGAACTTAACCAGATTAAAAACATAAAAAAAGAATTTGCATCAAAAAATCAGCCGAAAGCTGTCATCGGAAGCTTTGCAACCCATGATGAACTTTCTGCGATTATCACAGGCGGAATGCCATACTCTGAAATGATTATGTGGGTTCAGGCCACTTTGCCCGTGAATTCATATTTTGTTGACGGGTTCCAAAGCGGTGACTCTTATCAATATCAATATGCAAACCAAAAAGCAGACACTACCTACACTGACGACGATTATTATTATGTTCACAAAGGAAAATTCGACATTTTCAATTTCTCTCGCAAACCTGGAATGAAAAATGACGAGCTTTTGCAAGATTTTGCAATGAGCAACAAATTCAAGTTTATGACAAGCGAGATTTTGAACAAAGGAACACTCACAGTTTTGAAAACGAGCAACCCGAATATTTTCGCTTACATAATAAACTACAACGCTTCATCAATTCTCGTCATTTTAAACAAAGATCTTGTTTACCAAAGCCGCGGAGTTGTGACATTGAAACACATTAACAACGAAAAAGATATGGTTATTCCTTTCAAAATAACGGCAAATCCTAAATTTGAAAAAGACAAAGCCAGTGTTGACTTGAGACCGGGCGAAATAACACTTTATCTGGTAAGCAAAGTTGCTGATACGCCTAAAATGAAGAAGTAACGTAGTCAAACAAACCTTTATTGTCGTTCCAAAGAACTTCCTTAGATTCATTCTGGGGAAGTTCTAACGTTATGGTCGGAATGTTCCTTTCCACTCCGCAATACGTGCCAAAGCTTCCGGGGGTGGGGTATCCGATGTTTTCTTCAACCTCATAGCCTGTAATTTCTGAAATCTTTTGTGCAATTTCTTTTGCAGGGCCGTCATAATTCACAACACGGTAAGGCTCATGAAGTGTGACAATCAGATCGGGTTTGTATCGTTCAATCACGTAAACCAAAAACTGTGTTTCAACCTCGCTGGCGGGCTTTTCGCCACCGAAAAATCCACTCTTTTCTACATCGTCTTTTGAGGACGCTGCCCAATTCTTCGCGGGGAAATTCCTGTTCAAATCTACTCCGTTTGAGTTTGTACGTTTGTTTTCCACTTTTCCGTCGGGGTTGAGGCATGGCACGAAAAGCACCCTGTTTTTTTGATTGTTAAAACTGCATTGGCGGTTCGAAACGTGATTTTCGAATGTGTCAGAATTTTCGTCGGCTCCGGCCTTTTCGCTCAAAAAACGGTTTATCAAATATTCACCGTCAGGCTCATCACCGTGAAACACTCCGATAACAAGAACAGTCTTTTCGTACTCATCGGGTTTTCGCTCCAAAATAAGGATTTCATTGCCTTTCGGACTGTTTATTTTCGTCAAAATATCCGCAAATATCATTACAATTACTCCGCATCCTCTATTTTTTGCCAGATTTTCGCAGTCTTTGCAAGTTCTTTTTGAGTACTCGTTTTACCCAGCATAATCTGCTGTACCGACTCATTCAACGCTTTTATTATTTCCTTTTGATTACGACGAAACCTGACCGGCGGCTGGAGATTGTTAAGTTGCTTTGCACTCAAAAACCTTGCCTTTGAAATCGTATCCGAGTCATCATACACGGTAAAATAAGGGTCACCCAAGGCCTCATTGTTCACCGGCAAAATCGTTGTTAGTTTCGCAAGTTCAATCTGATTTTTTTTGTTCGTCAAAAACAATGCAAATTTCAGGGCTTCTTCCTTGTGCTGCGCCCTTGTCGGGATAATCAGATTCATCACTGAAACGTCATATTTCCCCGTATCGCCGACAAACTGGTTTGAAACCCCTGTTTCTTTATAAACTTTCGGTGCGTTTTCCTTAATAATATTAAGAAAATTCGCCCCTGACTGGATGAAAGCAAGCTGCCCTGACATGTACTTTTCAAGCGCCTCTTGATGGTTTTGGGTAATCGATTCTTTCGGAATAAAATCTTTGTCATACATCATTTTAAAGTCATCAAAAATCTTTTGGCTCTTAGCAGGAACAAGTGTTTCCGGAGTATTCACATTGTGCTTGTTAAGAATCTTCAAAAGCGTATCATTCTCAGTGACAGTCGGCATTGTCACAAAAGCACCGCTACTTTTCTTGATTTCCTGAGCAAGGTTGTTCATTTCGTCATAAGTCTTCGGCAACTTCGAAATGCCTGCTTTTTTCAAAATTCCTTTGTTATAAAAAACAAGAGAAGATGTCGCATAAAACGGCACCGCATAACACTTTCCGCCCCACATAAGAGAATTAAGAATTTCTTTATTATAAGCAGAAAGTTTTTTGCAATCCAAAAACTCAAGAGCCTGTTTTTGCGCAAGAACGCTGGAAAAGTCGGGCGTAAGGTTCACAAGGTCAGGAGGCGTTTTGCTCAAGATTGAAGCCAGAGTTCTTTTTTCGCCCTCAGAATATGGGACATCAATCCATTTTATTTTTATATCAGGATTTTCCTTCTCAAATTCAACGATAAGAGGATTCATGTAATCCCCGAAAGTTCCCATTTGCAATGACCAAAAAACAACCTCTTTTTGTGTAGTCTTTTTCGGTAGTTTCGACTCAATCGTAAAAAACACACCACTCACCAGAATCACGCAAATCGAAGCTATTGCCGCTATTTTTTTCAATTCTTCCATTGTTTTATTATAAAGGTTAAAAGAGAAATCTTCAATAACTATAGGCAAAAAAGCTTAATATGTTTTATTTTTCGACGCCTGTAACACACTCTGCCGAAGAAAATATGACTAAATGTCATATTTTATGAGAGGGTGAATCCAGCTGGAAAAATGAAAGATATCAAGCGCCACTGTCATCTACAGCCTTACAAAAACACCGACAACAACAGCCAAACCAATCAAAGCCATCGGATTCTTGCGCAAAGCATAACCTGCACTGCAAAAAAGGATAAAAACCCCAATCATTTTCAATGACAGCAAATCAGCAGCAAAAACGCTGTTTTTCATGATTTTTAAACCTGCAACCGCAATCAAAGCAACAGCCGCAGGACGAAGGGCAGACATAATTTCACAAATAATTTCACTTTCTTTGTGCCTTTTCAAAAGCTTAGACAAAACGCAAACAATACCAAAAGAAGGAATCATAAACGCCGTGGTCGTAATCAAAGCGCCCCAAAACCCCGCAGCCTTGATACCGACAAAAGTCGCCATATTAATCCCGATCGGCCCGGGGGTAAGGTTCGAAATCGCAATCATATCTGTAATTTCAGACACGCTAAACCACTGATATTTCTCAACCAAATAATACAAAAACGGTATAACCGTATATCCGCCACCAATAGCAACCGCGCCGATTTTAAAATATTCAAAAGCAATGACGAGAATGTTATGCATCCGAATCCGCCTTTCTCGTTGCCAAAAAGCGCAAAACGCCTGCAACAGCGGCAAAAACCACAATTAAAAACGGTGAAATCTTTAAAATTACAGCCACAAGCGACACAACGAAAACAAAAGCGCTGAATCGGTCTTTCACAGAGAGTTCCCAGAGTTCCAAAACTGTCAGCAAAATCAACACGCAAACCGCAATCGCAAGAACCTTAAAAATGTTCTGCACAAGCCCTATGTGAGAAATCGACGAAAGAAAAGTAAAAACCAAAACGATTGAAATAAACGCAGGCAAGCAAATCCCGAGAACAGCAAAAAACGCACCCAACACGCTTCTCGCACGATAACCGATAAACATCGAAACATTCCCTGCCACAAGCCCCGGAAAACACTGGCTTAAAGCGTAATAATCCGCAATTTCTTCCATCGAACAGATTTTGGCTTTTTCAACAATCTCCTTTTTCAAGAACGGCAAAATTGCGTACCCGCCGCCAAAGAGAATGAAGCCGATTTTGAAAAATATTAAAAATAATCTTAACAAACTTATTTTTCTGTTCATTTTATCAGCCATGGTTTTAGGACAACGCCGAATTCAAAATCGATGCAACCTCTTTTGCTGATTCGTGCTGTGAAAGCAGCGCTCTGACAGCCGAAAGGTCAGATTTCATCCGTCTGGCATACTCCTCATCGCCCAAGATTTTCAACAGGTTTTCAGAAACACCAGCAGGGTTT
>CAZIVG010000136.1:0-4894 GCA_964542595.1 uncultured Muribaculaceae bacterium
AAGGCTCTCAACTTTTTGAGAATTATTCAAAATATTCGGATCACATTCAAAAAATTCAGCCAAAACGTGCTGTCCAAGGTATTGTGCTGATTTATCAACGTTGTACACGTTTGTAGCCGCTGTCATAGATTTAGTCAATTCTGTTATCTCCTTTTGTTACCAGTGTAATTTTTACAATTAAAAATATATTACTATAAAAATTCAAAAAAGATAAAATTTGCGTAATTTATAAAACATTTCTTAATCTTTCTAAATAATATAGATTATAAAAGCATTTTTGTTTATTATTAGATTAGTTAAATCCTTCAATTAAAGTATTTAGTAAGATAAAATCAGAGGAGACAAATGAGTAAAATTCTTGTTGTTGATGATGATGAAGCAATAAATGAACTCGTAAAAATCAATCTCGAATTTTTCGGCTATGAAGTAATAACTGCAAAAGACGGGATTCAGGGATTTACACTTGCAAAACAGGAATTGCCTGACTTGATAGTCTTGGATGTAATGATGCCTGAAGTCGATGGATTCACAGTGGCGAAACGTGTCCGTGAAAATCCTTCCACAAAAGACATTCCGATTCTTATGCTTACAGCAATGAACCAGCTTCAAGACAAAATAAAAGGGTTTGACCTCGGGGTTGATGATTACCTTGTAAAACCTTTTGAAATGGAAGAATTAAAAGTCAGGGTTCGTGCGCTTTTGAAACGTACAAATTCTATCCCTGAATCACTTGCAACAAAAGAGATTCTGACTGTAGGAGACATAACCCTCATACCTGAAACTTATTCCGTCAAAATTTGTGAACTGACGACAAAACTCACTCCCATTGAATATGATATTTTCAACCTTCTTGTCCAAAACCACGATCACATGGTGCCGTCCTCAAAGCTTTTGCAGGACATTTGGGGATACGCCCCGGGAGACGACGTCGAGACAATTCGTGTGCATATCAGACATTTACGCACAAAGCTGAAGAAAGTTTCAAACGGAAAAGAATACATAGAAACAATCTACGGCGGCGGATACAGGCTTTTGCCAAACGGTAAATAACTCTATCAGCTTCAAACAGAGGATTGAAGAAATTTCATTTTCGCCTTTTAATTAATAAAATACAAGCAAAAGAACGGCTTTCATGTACAAGAAAATTCTATACATTTTAATAATATTTTTTATAAGCTTCACGCTCTACAACGTGCTTTCAAAACAGTCTTTAACTGTTTCTAAAAGCCCGAATTATGACAACTCAGAACTAATCAACAATCAAACAACTGACCCGAAAAGGTTGTTTTTGAAAACTTGGAGAATTATAAAAACAAAATATTATGACCCAACCCTAAACGGCCAGGACTGGTCAAAATGGAATAAACATTACGTTGACCAAATAAAGACAAAAGATGATGCATATGTTGCAATAAACACAATGCTGGCGAGCCTTGACGACCCCTATTCAAAGTTTTTGAGTCAGGAAGAATACGCTGAACAAAACACAAATATCGATGCCAAAATCGTCGGAATCGGCGTAAACATAATGTCTGTTGCAGGAAAAATCATCATCGTCAGTGTCGTCGAAGACACGCCTGCATTCAAAAGCGGAGTGAAAGCTGGCGACATAATCTTGAAAGTCGCAGGCACTGACGTAAGCGGAAAGACAATCAGCGATGTTGCAACATTGATTCGAGGAGAAATTGGCACAAACGTCACACTAGAATTGCTCAGAAACAAGAAAAAGGTTTTCAAAACGATAACTAGAGACGAAATCCAGATTAAAAACATAAAATCAGACATTATAGACAAAAATATCGGTTACATCCAAATCGTAAGTTTCTTGAGTTCCGATATGACGACCGAGTTTATTGAAGCATTGGACAAAACACAAAACTGTGAAGGGCTTATCCTCGATTTGAGAGGAAACACAGGCGGCCTGATGCCAAACGCTGTCGTAATCGCAGACATGTTTTTGACACAAGGACACATTGTGAGCGTTGTTGACAGAGACAAACAAAAGTCCGACATTGATGCACAGACGAAGCCTTACGCAATCGACAAGCCTGTCGTAATACTTATTGATGAAGGAACAGCAAGCGCTTCAGAAATTCTCAGCGGCGCACTGAAAGACAACCAAAAAGCAATCCTAGTCGGACAAAAAACTTTCGGCAAAGGTATGATTCAAAAGATTTATCCGCTGCCAAACCAAACAGGCATGAACTTGACCATCGCAAAATATTTGACCCCGAAAGGACATGATATAAACAAGAAAGGGATTTCACCGGATTATGAAGTTGAATATACTCATCAAGACTTCATAAAAAATCGTGATCCCCAAATGGACAGCGCAAAAAAGATTTTGCGAGGTTTGATCCAAAATCACAGAGAACTGGCAAAGGCAAGTTAATGCTTCAGGCTAGTCGTAATAATCAAACTCAATGTGACCGATTTTCACCGTATCACCTTCTTTAATCCCGGCTTCTTTTAAAGCGTCATAAACATTCATCGCCGCTAAGATATTTTGGAATCTGTACAGCTGATCAATATTTCTGGTATCAGTTACATTCGCAAGTCTGATGATTTTTCCGCCTTCAACAGCATAAGTGTTTTTGTCAATTTTATAGACAGAATAAGAACTGTCATCGTTATCCATTGCGCCCAAATCTTCATCAACCGCAATGTAGAAGTCTTGTTTCGGAATTTCGTCAACTTTTTTCATAACAAAATCCATAAATGGTAAGATATTTTCTTTTGTTGCCGCAGAAATCAAGAAAACATCAGGAGAAAACTCTTTGAATTTCTCAACAAATTCCTGTTGCTGTTCTTCAAAAACCGAGTCAATTTTGTTCAAAGCAATAATTTGATAAAGATTGCTCAAACGATCCGAATGTTTTTTCAATTCATTGTTTATTTTTTCATAATTCTCTATCGGGTCATCTTGAGTAATATCCACAACGTGAATCAAGAAACGACATCTTTCAACGTGACGCAAAAATTCATGCCCGAGTCCGATTCCTTCACTGGCACCCTCAATCAATCCCGGAATATCTGCAACTACAAAACCGTCACCAGAAGGCTTTTTAACAACTCCGAGGTGAGGAACGAGCGTAGTAAAAGGATAATCTGCGATTTTAGGTTTTGCTTCACTGATAACACTTATCAAAGTGGATTTCCCGGCATTCGGCATCCCCAAAAGGCCAACGTCAGCAATAAGTTTCAACTCAAGTTCCAAATCTCTTTCGATTCCCGGTTCTCCCGGCTCACAAAATTGAGGCGCTCTTTTTTGAGAAGTAGCAAATCTGGAATTACCTCTGCCGCCTCTGCCTCCTTTTGCAACAAGGACTTTCGCATCGTGTTCAGTCAAATCTGCGATAATTTTGTCGTTTTCCGGATCTTTAACAACTGTTCCGAGAGGAACTTTGACATAAAGGTCTTTCCCGCCATGCCCGTGTTGAGATTTTGGACGACCGTTTTCACCATCATCGGCCTTATAAATCGATCTGTATTTAAAATCCATCAAAGTCGTCATACTTTCATCCGCAACGAAATAAACATCTCCGCCGCGACCGCCGTCACCGCCAGCAGGACCGCCTTTGTCAACATACTTTTCGCGACGCCATGCAACCGCGCCGTTGCCGCCTTTTCCTGATAGGATTTTTATTTTTGCTTTATCTAAAAATATAGCCATAACAACAGACTAACACAAACAAAATATGATTATAACAAATCACAAACCTAATCGACGTACAAAAAGTCGTCATTTTCGTCTTGATAGTCTTCCCAGATAGGTATTTTATCCTCTGAAAAGAGATTTTTCTTTTTAGATTTATTACTGTTTATGTCGTCTTTATTCAACTTTTCTTTATTACTTTTCTTGATCAGATTCGCAAC
The DNA here is from genome assembly GCA_964542595.1 of uncultured Muribaculaceae bacterium. Classification (GTDB taxonomy): domain Bacteria; phylum Cyanobacteriota; class Vampirovibrionia; order Gastranaerophilales; family Gastranaerophilaceae; genus Limenecus. The sequence continues at coordinate 3,877 of CAZIVG010000136.1, forward strand.
ATTCATCATCGCAAGAGAATTCAAAGTTGCATTGAGTTGTGCACTTCTGTCAACAAATTGCGACTCGTTGAAAGCAGGCCCCTCTTCACCCGGAGTACCTTGCTGGTAATAATCCATGCCCGGGCTTTGACGGTCATCTGCAGTTTTTGCAGCAGTACCTGATATGTCGCCGCTTTTAAAATTAAAGCCGCCACCGATTCCGAAAAATCCAGCTGAGCGATTATCTACCACTTTGGGTTCTCCTGAGTTCTCTCTTACACTTAAGGACTAACAAATCCCTGATATTATTTTAAACCCCCGCAAATTTTTTTTTGCTAGAGACTTTTGGTTATTTTAAAGTATATTAACAATTGTTTACATCCACCCGTTGGAGTATGAAAACATTACTTATAAATTAAAGGCCGAGAATTAAAAACATTCTGACCACAGCAAATTGTACAAATTGCAAAAAGAAAAGTGCGATTATCGGCGAAAAATCTAATCCACCCAAAGGAGGGATTATTCTTCGAAAAGGAGTCAACACAACATCCGCAATCAGAGCCAAAGTGCTGAAAGGCTGCGAGTACCAATCGATTGAAGGAATCCAAGTGAGAAATATTCTGACAATAATCAGCCAGAAATAAATATTAAATATGTCATTTACTATTGCCGCAATACTCAAAATATTTCTCCCTTATCCCCTAAATTATATTCTTGAACCTGCGATAGTTTTTTCACATTCGCAATTCACTCTGCTGTCCGGCAGTTTTTCAATCAAGTTAAACAACAATGCTTTTAATTTGTCGTTATTGTCATTGAATACTTTAATAACTTCTGCATGCTGAACAGGAGGGACTTCTCCTACAAGACCTGCATCATAATCAGTAATCAAAGAAATATTCATAGGACACATATCCATTTCTTTTACAAGATATGCTTCAGGGAACTGTGTCATGTTGATTACTTCCCATCCTTGAGAAGTGAAGAATTTCGATTCTGCCGTTGTTGAGAATCTGGGACCGTTTATGACGACAACAGT
>CAZIVG010000137.1:0-4893 GCA_964542595.1 uncultured Muribaculaceae bacterium
AGTCTTTCGTTGCTGTTGAAAGTACCTCAATTCGTTGTGCAAAGTCTTTTAAATCAACCAAAGACGGCTTGTTAGAGATGCAAGCATCAACTATGTCATGCCTGTATTTTTCGTTATAAAGAATACTGAGCCTTTGTTCGAAGAACGTTTTAATTTCCCCGAAAAGCGTTTCTTTGTCTTTTATTTCGATTGGCAAAAGTGCAATCGACTTTTTTATTAAGTCTTCAATATCGATGTTCAGTCCTTTTTGAATAACAGTTTTTATCACACCGAGGGTTGCTCGTCTTATTCCGAGCGGGTCAGCGGAACCCGTGGGCTTTTTACCGTCAGCGAACACAGCTGATATAGTGTCGATTTTATCAGCAATCCCGACGATTTGTCCTTCGATTCCTGCTGCGAGTTCTGAATCAGCACCGAGCGGGTAGTAGTGTTCTTTTATGCCTTGAACGACTTCTCGCTTTTCGCCTGCATTAAAAGCATAATCAGAACCGATAAAGCCTTGAAGTTCCGTAAATTCAAACACGAGACTTGTTACAAGATCAGCTTTGCAAAGCTGAGCAGTTCTTTTTACTGTTTCAGTCGGTGCGTTTAGCTTTTGTGCAAGATATTCAGAAAGTTCTACGATTCGGTTTGTTTTGTCATAAACTGAACCCATGCCTTTTTGGAAGGTAATCCCTTTAAGCGCTTCAATATAGGATTCAAAAGGTTTTTTAGTATCTTCTTTGAAGAAGAATACCGCGTCGTCGAGCCTTGCTTTCACAACTCTTTCGTTTCCTGCTTTGATGTTTTCGAAGTTGTCACCGAGGTAGTTGGTGATTGTGATGAAGCTGTTCATTAATTTTCCGTTTTGATCATAAAGCGGGAAATAACGTTGGTGTACAGCCATGACTGTTACCGTAACTTTTTCAGGAATGCTCAGATAATTTTTGTCGAAGTCACAGACAACCGGAACAGGCCATTCACAGATGTTTGTTACTTCTTCAACCAAGTCATCGTCGAAATAGACTTTTGCGTTCATTGCTTCTGCTTTTTTCTTTGCAGAATCAAGAACAATCTGTTTTCTTTTTTCAAAATCAACAACCACATTGGCTTCAAAAAGTGCTTTTTCATAAGCGTCAGCGTTTTTGATTTCTACTTTGTCCGACTTGAATCTGTGACCTCTTGAGTATCGAGAAGATTCGACGTCAGCGATTTTGATTTTTAATTCTTCATCGTTAAGCAAAGAAACGACCCATCTTATCGGTCTTTGGAATTTTACTTCCTTGTCAGCCCAACGCATAAAGTATGGTCCTTGCATTTTGAGAACGATTTTTTCGATGTTTTCTTGAAGCAAATCTTTGATTGATTTACCTTTTAATTCGATTTTTGCCCAAACATAATTATCTTCCTTGTACAAGGCGGATGCATCAACTCCGTTTTTCTTCGCAAATCCCATTCCCGCCTGAGAGAGGTTTCCTTGTGCATCGTAAGCTATATTTGAAATAGGTCCTTTTACCGTTTTCACTGTGTCAGGTTGTTTTTCTTCAAAACCTTCTATAATAAGAGTGAGTCTTCTTGGGGTTGAGAATGATTTGATTTGTGAAAAAGTGATTTGATTTTCTTTCAAAACTTTTTCGACAGAATCCTTTAACTGCTTTATTCCTGTGTTTACAAATTTATATGGTAATTCTTCTGTTCCGATTTCTAATAAATATTTATTCATACGTTTTGTTCCCTTAACACTCTTATTTATAGAGTAATTATAATACAAAAATATGATGACTATAAAAATAAATTTGATGATATAATGTCGCTTGGGAGAAATGAAATGGATAATAAACGCTGGTATGACAAAGAACCGACCGTAAGTCTTGCTGTAAGCCTTATGCAAAACTCAAAAGAGGAAGTGCAGGCTGAATGTGCAGAATTTTTGAAAAACAAAGCACAAGACTATGGGGTCATTCTTAATAGCAATCTTTTCGGTGCATTTAACTATGTTTTGCACCGTTGGTATGACAGATCAGAACAAATCTCTGAGGCTTTTCTTTATTTAAAAGAAGCTGATGATGAAACAAGAAAACAAATTGCGTTGGCCGTGATAGATTTTCTGGAGCAAAAAGAAAAAAAGTAATATGCATAATTACAGAATACTAATTTTAATATTATTATTCGTTTGCTGCGTTTTTCACTCACAAGCAGCACATGCAATTAAAATCGGCCTCGTTGACGGGGTTGATGAAGTACGAATCGGCACTAGCAAAAAAGCAGGGCTGATAAGTCCGCTTCACAACAAGTCTTTTTATGAACTGGAAGCGATGAAACCATATGCCTTCAAAGCTTCAGGGAATACAGTTTCAATCGAGTTGAATAATCAATGGTTTAATTTGAATATCAGCAGAGTAGTTATAAAACCTCAGGATAACGGTTTTGTTTCTACTAAGAGAAGATGGTATCGCGGGGAATTTATTATCGAAAACAGAGGCGGAAACCTCGTGGTTGTGAACAATGTGCCTTTAGAAGAGTATATTTTGGGGGTTGTGCCTTCAGAGATGCCCTCAAAGTGGAATTACGAAGCCCTAAAAGCACAGGCTATCGCTGCAAGAAGCTATGCCATTGCAAACAGAGGCAAGCGAGCTTCTCACGGCTATGACTTGAAAGATACGCCTGAAGATCAGGCATATGGAGGGGCTACGGCTGAAACAGCGAATACAAATAATGCCGTTATGGAAACTAAGGGTATTGTAATTACATACAATCAAAAAGTCATACCTGCTTATTATTCGGCTTCAGCCGGCGGACATACCGTCAATGCGGGGGCTGTTTGGAATAAAGATTTGCCGTATTTGAAGTCTGTTCCGTCTTTTGACGAAAATGTGAAAAAAAACGGGCATGGTCTCGGGATGAGCCAACATGGTGCAAACAATCTTGCAGAGCAGGGTTACAATGCTTTTCAAATTCTTACGTATTATTACAATAACGTAAAGTTTGGACGACTCGATCCGGCATGGGTTCTTTAGTTTCGGTCTCTGGAAACCGCCTGTCCAAAGCTTTTTTGAGGGTATTCTACCCTGTAAAGCTTCATATGCGTTGCAATTCTTTATATTATTTGTTTAAAAACCCTTGCTAAAATGAGAAAAATATATATAATAGTTTTGTTAACACAAAGGAGGTTCTTATGAACAAAGAAGAATTAGTAAAAGAAGTTGCTAAAAAAGCTAAAGTTTCACAAAAAGCTGCTGCTGATGTAATCGCTGCTACTTTGGAAACTGTTACAAAATCTGTAGCTAAAGGTCAAAAAGTTACTTTGGTTGGTTTCGGTACTTTCGAACCCAGAAAAAGAGCTGCACGTTCTGGTCGTAACCCTCAAACAGGCGCTACAATCAAAATCGCTGCTAAAACAGTTCCTGCTTTCTCAGCCGGTAAAAAATTCAAAGAAGCTGTTAAGTAGTTCTTTAGATTTTATAAGAGAGTCCTTTGCATTAGCTGAGGGCTCTTTTTTATGCTTTTTAATTGCTATTCAAATATTATTTGATAATTAATGTCTGCAGGTGATTGAGGGGTTGCGGGCATGTCTTTCCATAGCTTGATGTTGATTATGGCAGGGAAGTTGACGAATTTGACATCAAGATGACTTTGATGTGGTGAACCGTTGTTGCAACCGTTTTTGTACCTGCAAGAACTGCCAAGATGTATGTAGTCTCTTAATTCATAAATCTCATTTGAAATGTTGGGAGAGTATTCAAATTGCACATTTGCTGTTTTGTCTGCATAAATATATTTGTATCCCAAATCTCTTGCGTTAAGCCCAATTAAGGACATAGTCCAGCTGTATCTGAAAGAATACACAGATGTGATGGTGTTTGTTTTCTTTGAATATGAAAGTGATGACGGTATGAACCAATAGCTTTTGTCAAAACAAATCGGGTTGTCAGTCGCGACTTGATATGAACCAGAAATTATGCCGACAAGAATGTTCGGATTATTCAGAAAACGACTCTCCTCTGAAGGTCCCTCGATAGCCTTTTGGGAACCAATAGCACTGGCCATACAACCACTGTATTCAAGTCCGTACCAAGGGTTTTTCCAAGCTATACCCCCAAAAACTTCCTCGGACGGCACATAGTTTTTTGCTCCGAAAAGAGAACTTGCTATATATTTTTTGCGCAAAGCATAAAACTCTTCTTTTGAAAGGTTTTTGTAATCACTCACATCGTTTAGTGTAAGCGTTATGCTGTCAGATTCCTTTTTGGTTTGCTTTGCTTTGACTTCTTTGTTTGTGGGAGCCGTGGGTTCGATATTCTGGTTGTTTTGTGAATCTATCGTCAATGCAGGCAAATCTTCAGGATCAAAGTTTTTTTCAAAGTTTTCTATTTGATTTTTTACCAGAAAACATGCCCCTGTAATAGCAAATATCAAAAGTACAAAAACTATCCAATGTTTGTGCTTTTCCATCTTTTTTCTTTTTCGATTCTTTTTGTTATTTGTCAATTTTAACATTGATTACCTTTTACGTGAACAATTTCGGCAAAACGAATGATACATAGTTTCTATTATCTTTTATAATTATAATAGGCATCGAGTCGACAAAAGTGACCCCTTGGGCTTGGTATGCATTAGAATTATGGGGTTGGTAGATGATAAAAAGATGTTACAAGAAGCTACAAAAATCATTCAGTCGGCATTTCACGACAGTTTTATAAAAAGATTAAGCCTTTATTTGCACGATTGTGTGCGAGAAGAGGTCCAGAGTTCTACATTCAGGAATCTGAAACAGGATAAGGATAATAAGTGGATTTTCTTGAAAGGAGAGGAAGCACTCTTCTCTCGTTTTGATAATCCGCTTATGCTTGACGGTTCTGACAGTGATTTGACTGAACTTATGATTCAAAGTGAAATGAGCCAAAAGGACAAGTA
>CAZIVG010000138.1:0-4758 GCA_964542595.1 uncultured Muribaculaceae bacterium
TCAATCAATTCATCAAAAACATCTGCTGCACAACAAAAGTTTATCTTCATTTTAGGTTTAATATTTTCACCTATAAGCTTTACTGACGAAGACACCAAATGCGCAAAAAACTCTCTTGATGTTGATAAATCTGAAACAACAAAGTAAACTGAGCCCTTCGATGCTCCTTTTTTCAAGACTGATTCCGAACGAACAGAAGACACAATACCGTTTAAAATCTTTTTTTCAATCTCTGCTGTATCTACTTCTTGATCAGTCATTGCAGTCAAATAAGAGGTGTTGACTTCTGTCGCAATTCTGATTTTAACCAACATCAAATTTGTCTTCTTCAAGTCTTTTATAAATGACTCTTTTAATTCTTTATTTATAGTATTTTCAAGATTAGCTTTATAGTTTTGGACAGAGTTTTTAAATCTGCTATGGTTATTTTCGAGAAAAAGCATCGCACAATTCGCAATGTAAGTTAAAACAATAAACACACCTGAAGCAAGAACAGGCAAAACAGGAATAGAATCTTTGTATAAGTCAGTGCCCTTAAAACTTTGGGCAAAGAAGTCAATTATAGACCACAGGAATTTTACAAAAGGCTCAGGCAGCACAACATTCGCACTGAACAAAAACCAATAGACCAAAAACAGTGAGGACATTGCAATGAGTATAAATATTACAATGGAAATTAAATATTTCAGTTGAATAAAGAACCTATCAATTGCTTTAAAAAACATTTACACCTCAATAAGAATATTATCAATTAGTCTAACATTGCCTACTTTTGCCGCAATTGCGCAAATAGTAGTATTTTTTACATTTTCCAGCTTTTCAAAAGTATCTTCGTCAACAAACTCCAGATACTCAAGTTCAACATTTTTATCGAGATTTGTCAATACAATATCAAAAAGCTTCTTTATGTCAGTTACGCCGAGTTTTACTGCATCTTTGAGCAAAAATAAAGATTTGCTGATTGAAAGTGCTGAAGCTTTTTCTTCTTGAGAAAGATATTTGTTTCTGGAACTGAGCGCCAATCCGCTTTCTTCTCTTACTAACGGACAAGATTTGATTTCAACGGGAATATTAAGATCCTTAGTCATTTTTTTTATCAAAAACAGCTGTTGAATATCTTTCATTCCGAAACAGGCTATGTCAGGTTGAACAATATTCAAAAGCTTTGTGACAACTGTAGCAACCCCGTCGAAATGTCCGACTCTGGACTTTCCACACATAATATCTGCCAATTCGTAAGGTGGAGTAACAAAAGTCAAATCAGAAAATTTTTCTAAATTAGGATACATCTCATTCACAGAAGGCGCAAAAATAATATCTACCCCAGCCTCTTCTGCCACAACTGTGTCAGCATCAAGAGTTCTCGGGTATCTGTCATAATCTTCACCTGGACAAAACTGAATCGGGTTTACGAAAATTGAGACAACTGTGACATCAGCAGATTTCGCACATTCCTGCATAAGCGTGCTGTGTCCCTCATGCAAACAGCCCATCGTCGGGACCAAACCTATAGATTTTCCCTGCTTTTTATAATTTTTTATAATATCTCTAAGTTCAGAAATTTTATTTACAACAACCGGAACCAACTTCTGCCACCCCTTCATTTATTCCAAATGCTGCTTTCTCCTCGGGAGGTACGTGAAAAACCTCATCTTCCGAGGGGAATTTCCCTGACACTACATCGCCGATGTATCCTTGTGCAGCTTTGTTAATCATAGTTTTTAAATCAGCATATTTTCTGGCAAATTTCGGCGTAAATTCAGAATATTTCCCCAAAATATCATCAGCAACCAATACCTGGCCATCAGTAAAACGGCCTGCACCTATTCCAATCGTTGGTATTTGAAGACTTTCAGAGATATATTTTGCAGATTCCTCAGGAACCATTTCGAGGACTATTGAAAATGCGCCTGCTGATTCGAGATTTTTCGCCTGCTCCAAAATCTTTTTAGTGTTTTCAAAAGTTTTACCCTGAACTTTATATCCGCCCAATACGTTTAAATATTGGGGCGTAAATCCCAAATGGCCGACAACCGGTATTCCGCTTTCAACACATCTTTTGACAACTTCCAGAATATGCTCTGATGCGCCTTCGATTTTAACTGCATAAGCACCGGCCTGAACCAATTCTCCTGCGTTTTTTACAGCCTCTGCGACCGTCTGGTGATAACTCATAAATGGCATATCTGCAACTATGAGAGAGCGTTTTGAGCCTCTTGCAACAGCAGATGTGAAGATTTTCATTTCTTCCATTGTTACCTTGTGAGTAGAATCATAGCCCAAAACAACCATTCCTAGTGAATCACCGACAAGGATTGAATCAACACCCGCCTCGTCAAAGTATTTAGCAGTTGAGCAGTCATAAGCTGTCAACATTGTAATTTTCTGTTTCTCGTTTTTTTTCTTTAAAAATGTGTTAACTGTAACGCTTTTAAGTTTTACTTCTACTGACATTTTTCTGCCTTTTTACTTTTTTTCTTTCAACTGTTTTTTATACCAGTACGCAATCGCTCTTGCAAGCCTTGTGGGGCTGTGTCTGACATATTTTTGTTCATTCTCTTCATAGAGTCTCGTGCTGACCACGTTGATATGTTTAGCCTTGATTTCGTCAGTATCGACAATGACAGGGAAGGAATTTTGCTCCTTATATTCAGGAGACAAGTCCTCAGGAAGAGAATTGTTCACCATCATCGCATCTACGATGTTTGCATAGCCTGCATGATCAATAATTGCTTGGATGTGTTCTCCCGCGGAGTAATTCGTAGTTTCTCCGGGTTGAGTCATTATGTTACAAACGTAGATTTTCTTAGCTTTAGATTCAGAAATTGCCTTAGAAATATCCTTAATCAGAAGATTAGGAATAACGCTTGTGTAAAGGCTTCCCGGGCCAAGAATAATTAAATCGGCATCTTTTATCGCATCAATTACTTCCGGAAGGGGTTTGCAATCTTTAGGAGCGGTAAAAAGTCTCTTAATTTTTTTTCCTGTCTCAGGTATATTCGATTCACCTTGGACAATAGAGCCATCCTCCATTTCCGCAGAAAGCTTCATATCATCCAAAGTCGAAGGCAAAACCTGCCCTCTTATTTTCAGAACTTTTGCAGATTCCTGAACAGCCTTGACCATATTACCTGTGATTGAACAAAGCGCTGTGAGGAAAAGATTACCAAAACTGTGTCCTTCCAGCCCTTCACCTGTCTTGAAACGATATTGGAAGAGTTTTGTAACCAAATCTTCGTCATCTGCCAAAGCGGCAATACAGTTTCTTATATCGCCCGGAGGTAAAATACCCATCTCCTGACGAAGCCTGCCTGAACTTCCGCCGTCGTCTCCAACAGTGACTACAGCTGTGATGTTGTTAGTAATTTTTTTTATGCCTTTAAGCATAGTCGAAAGACCTGTACCGCCTCCAACTGCAACAATTTTCGGACCGTAATTGAGTTTTCTTCTTTTATACAATGACTCAAGCAATGCGTGACGGTCACGCTCTTCGCTCAAATCGAGGATTGAATAGTTCGTGTTTTTCCATCCCTTTAAGAAAATATAAGCCCCGGCAATAACAAGCAAAGCACCCAAAAATTCTTGGTTTACGGTAACTGCAATATATTTCAATATTCCGACGGCAAAATAAACAGGTTTCATATTGAAAATTACACACAAACCCAACAAACTCAGGATTGTACCAATAATTATCAAACCAAACCATCTCTTGATTTGCAAACCGGGCAACAACCATCCCGCATCCTTTGGAATTCTGATTCTATACGTCATCTTTTTCAAAACTATTCTCCCTAATTCGAAGTATGGACTAATTTATACCCAACCTGAAGGCAACGCCTTGTTGTAATTTACAGGACGAGGTTCAACAATTTTTACTGACTCTTTTAAGAGTTCTTCGATTTTATTATTATTCGCCTCAAAGTAGATTGTGTCAAAGTCAAATTTCTTGTATTCGCCATCGGAAAGTTCTATTTCTGAAAGATTCATTAATCTTCTCAACCTAATTAGAGAATGTCCCACTTCCAATGTATTCTCGTCTGAATAGTCCAATTGCCCCTCAGAATTGTATGATTTGTCAATTCTCACTTCTCTGATTATGTTAATTTCAACGTCTTGTGCTGTTTTTTCAATACTTTCACCTGCTGCACCACAATATAAAAGCCAATTTCCGAACTTTTTTACCGCCTTGGCAACTTTAATCGAAAATTCGGAATTTTTTGCTGCTAATTCATACATAATTCCGACAGGTCTTACATATTCGAGGACAAGGCTGTTCACTCGCGCAAAAGCATCAACTGCGCCTAATTGGTATAGAACAATTGACTCAATTTCGTCTTCAGTCAATTCTTCAGGATTTTCAATTCCTTCAAGACTAATTGAAGCACCTATGACTTTGTTTTTAAATTTGCAGTGTTCGACAGCTTTTTTTAAGAATGCGGGATCCTTTTCAGTGAACGCGCATGGAATATTTACAGAACTTACATAATCCAAAAAATCAAATTCTTCATTATTCTCAAGGTTCTCTCTTGTTATATCGCAGTTAAAATCAATACTTTTTCTTATTTTTTCTTCCATGTCAAACGGATTACCAACTCCAAAATCTAGTTCTACAAATTCAATTATAACTCAAAAAATTTTAATATCTAATTAAATATTGAAAATTTCAAATTTAATGTTATTATATGAATGTAGTTAAAAGAAACGGAATTCCCGTTTCTTTTTTACTTATACAGGCTAAAACAGCACGGAGTATGTATG
>CAZIVG010000139.1:0-4739 GCA_964542595.1 uncultured Muribaculaceae bacterium
CAATCCCAGTCCGAGTTTCGCAACCTTAAACCCTGTTGACTTGTCGGGTTCACGCCCTTCAACGCCGACGAATCCGTCTTTGCCTGTACGTTTTTTAGTCAAATATCGGTTAAACGGCTGAATAGACATACCGATTGCCACAGGCACTGCCAAACCGCCAATCGCTGTTTTCTTTTTCAAGCCTTTTATCGCTTCGACAAACTCTTTGTTTGTCAGGATTTTCGGAACAAACTTTGAATCCTGCGCCTGTTTTGCAAGCTGTTGTGCATCATGCACAGCCTTGTCCTCAAAAGCTTTTGCAACAGAGAACGCATTTTTAATGTGGTTTTCAAGTGAATCCACAACTTTGACACCGGTTTTAGGGTTGATTAATTCTACAGTAGAAGCCGCTCCGGTTTCTTTCACAAGAGCATATTGAGCATCCTTCAGGATTTGGCTTGAAGGCTTGTATTTTTCGGTCGAAGCGTTGGCCATGACTTTCGAGAACGTTTCTGCTGCCTCATTTGAAACACCTGACATTGAATCAGCCGCACCGTTTGTCGTGTTGAAGAACTTCATGTTTTCGGCAAGTTCCTTGAAATAGCCTTCACGAGAGATTTTTCCGTTGGAAGAGTGTTTCTCGACAAACTCGCTCATCACATCTAAAGATTCGTTGTCTGTAAACACATTATGAATTTTCACACCGTTTGCATTGTTAAAAGCCTGAGAAACCAAATATCCCGCGCCCAACCCTGCAAAACCTGCAATCGCGTGGTTTACAGTCCCGGATGATTCTCTAAAGCCTGTCTCCATAGCCGCGTCAGGGGAACGTCCCAAATCGACAAGGGTTCTGGGCATAACCATTGAGAAAAAGTCAACGAAGCATGCCCCGATAGCCGGGCTGGTATTCAAAAAATTCAACGCCTGAGTTGCACCGCCAACGGCAAGGTCAACAGGTCCTTTAAAACTCGGGTTGTTCTGTTTTTCTTTGTTATTATTCTGTTTAAGAGTGGCTTGTCTAGTGTAATTTACGCTGTTAAATCGTGATATCATCTTTGTTCCTGTTTTATTTTGTTTGTCCCATCATCATACCAAACGCCTGAAAAGTTTTTTTGTTGCTAGTGGAATTTACAGATGGCCAAGAGTGATAGCTATTATGTTTTCTTTTCATTTCTTCTTGAACTTTTTTGTTGGTTTTGTGGCGAACATACCAAGGCACCAATGACCCCAAAACCAACATTGAGAAACCGAGTGAGGCAACTTCACAAATCGCTCTTAGCCCTTTTGCGTTCGGAACAACTTGCGCCGCTTCGTCAAAGCTCTTAACTTTTGTGTCTTTAACCCAATGTCCGAATTTTTTGAGAATATTTTTCGTATCAGGTTTTTCTTTAGTATAATTCAAAAGTATATTTTGTCCTTTAATCTTGTTGATTACCCCTGCGGTTAATTTTGAGACGTAATCCCCAAAGAAATACAAACCGCCGAAAGTTGCAATGTCACGAATAGTGGCTTCATTCAATTCGTTTTGATCTTCAGCAGCAAGCATACGGCTGGCAAATGTCGCTGTCGCAATCCATCTGCACTGATCCATTGAAGGCATGTTTTTCGTGAATTGGAGCATTTTAAGGCTCGGTTTTTTCATCATCGAAAGCATCGCAACCCCCACCATCAAAGATGCTGCCGCAATTTTGTTGGTGAAAAGTTTCGCTTTTTGTGAAGGAGTAAGCTCTTTTTTCTCTTGATTTACAAAGTCTTTATAAATCGGAGCGCCTTCTTTTCCTGAACTTTTCTTCGTAATCCATCTGTTAATATATTGCATAGAAGCCGCAAGAGGAATGATTAAACCTAATCCGATAAGGCTTTTCGCGTTAACAAATTTTACTGATTTTTTGATAAACTGTTGGATTTTTGCTTTGTCTCCACCACAATCGTGAAGGAATTTTTTGCCCACATCAGCAGTGTCTCTCAAAAGAGTTTTTAAGTTGTTGTGATAAATTTTGCCGTTTATTTTGATTGTCTCACAACCGCCTGTGGCATTGAGAACAGCATCATTAAGTTTTTTTGTGGCATTTTCAACAACTTTTTTGTCAGTGATATTTTGATGAATAACCTTTTCGAAAGCCTCAACTTCGGGCTTTATTTCATTAAGAACACTGCCTTGAAGTTTTACCCAGCCGGATTTTGTGGCGTCTTTAGGAGTGTTCAAGATTTCAATTTTGTTGAGAAGACTGCTCGTAAGCCCTTTTGCATCCTTTGATTCGGCTTCAAGGAATCTGTGATAGAGCATCGTCATGTTGTCTTGGTTTGCCCAAGAATTGGCCATTCCAAAGTCTTTGAAGGCAGGAACGACTTTTTGTAATCCGCCTGCAATACCCCAAACAGCAAGCCCCGGGATAAGACAGTTTACAATCAAGCCTGATGACTCTCTTCTAAAGGTTTCGGCCGCAGCAAAACCGTTAGTTTTCGCGTCTTCATAAGTTCTCGGCCCGATAGCCGTGACAAGGTCGATTAACGACACTCCCGCCATGGGGTTGTCGTTGCAATACTGGAGAGTGGATGTCACCATCGAAAGCGGATTTGCCTTGAAAGAAGGTGCCTGTTTCTCAGTTTTCTTGTTGTCATTCCTTTGAATAAACTGTTCGTTTGTACTTACTTTTTTTATCATATTTTTTTTAAATGTTTTTTACGCTTATCACTAAATTTCGGATAGCCTAGTGTGGAGGGAACTTTCACTTTTCTATAATAAGAAAGACTTACTATAATTACAAATCAGGTCAAAAAAAAAATTGCTATCATGAATTGTTAAATTTTTTAAAGCGGCTTCTTGAAAAACGATTTTTTATTTAAAAATTAAACTAATTAGCTTTCATGTCCAAATTTTTACTAAAATTAAAAAATGAACAGCCTGCAGCAATCCCAAAACCCATGTTTACAAAAGTTCACAAAGTGGCGCTTTTTAGTTGGTTTGGCAAAGTTAAGGCACTTAGATATTATTTCTTCACATTTGTTTTCATATTTCTTTACAAATACAAACAAATCATTAAAGTTTTCTTATGGATGTTTCGATAATTCGGTTAGAACAGAAAAACAGGGGTGTATCTCGAAAATGGCGAATGATTTCTTAAACAAGCCTTTTGGTATGAATATTAAAGTTCCGACAAGAACGATAAAACAGACTCAAGAAACTGCACAAGGAGTTGTTTCAGGCATTTGGGAACCGTTGTTCTCATTCATTGACCAGAACCAAAACGTTTTCTCCGGCAACGTCGCAGGAGAAATCGAAAAATACAACATAATGTCTTACAATGTCGGTGCTGCTTTGAGAAAAGGGAACACAAACGGAGGATTTAACGTTCAAGGGTAAAAAGCAAGGACTAACGCGTGTAAACCCTTGGAAGACGCACGCGTAAGGCACATGTCAATTCATAATGAATTGTGCCGAGGATTTTTGCCCATTCGTCGATACCGATGAAATTGCCGCAATCTTCGCCCAAAAGTGTAATCACATCGCCCTCATTCGCATCGCAATCAGTGATGTCGAACATCATCTGGTCCATTGTGATGTTACCGATTTGTTTGACTTTTTTCCCATTCACAAGCCCGTAAATCTTATTCGAAAGCCCTCTGTGAACGCCATCCGCATAACCGAGTGGGATTGTCGCGATTTTGGTTTCTTTTCCGGTTTCAAACGTATGTGAATAACTAACGCCTTCACCTGCTTGTGCAAGGTGGATATTGGTTATACGACCCTTTAAGGAAAGTGCCGGCTTGATATTCACAGCCTTTGTTTCAGGCGTCAAGTCGGGCTGCAAGCCATAAATCCCGATTCCGACGCGTGCAGTATTGTAATCAAAATCCTTGTAGCAGACAGCCGCAGCCGTGTTGCAACAGTGGATAAGCAAATCTTTTCGGTTCACAGATTTAACGATTTTTTCAAACTTTTCATACTGCTCTAAAGCCAACGATTCGGATTCTGCCGTCGCAAAGTGTGTAAATATCCCTTCAAGTTCAACAAAATCAAACGATTCAACCTTTTTTATAAAAGCCACCGCGTCAATCGGGCTGACTCCGATACGATTCATGCCTGTGTCGATTTTTATGTGGACTTTTGTTTTTATTTTTGTTTTTTCAAAAGTTTGCTTGCACGCCTCAAGATGTTCATCAGAAAAAACCGAAACAGAAATATTGTTCATCGCCGCCCAATCGAAAGACCAGACAGGCACCGCACCAAGGACAAGAATCGGAGCATTGATTTTCGCCTCACGAAGCTGAAGCCCTTCATCAATTGAAGAAACCCCCAGCATTTCCACACCCGATGCCAGCAAAATCGGTGCAATCATAACCGCTCCATGCCCGTAGGCGTCGGCTTTTACGACAGCAAACAGTTTCGATTCTGGCTTTAAATATTTTTTCAATTCCAGAATATTTTTTTCGATGTAATCAAGGTTAACCTCGACCCAGGCATCTCTGTGCGTATTCAGGTATGAACTTCTGTTAAATTTCAATTTTGCGATCCTCAAATTTTATTCTATTATTCTATACCAAAAATGTTTTTATTTTTTCGAGAATTGTAGTAATATATTCGTATGGAAATTTCTAATAAAAACCCGCAAAATGCAAAAGATGAATTGTTTGAAAAAATAACAAAAGACCCCGCAAACGAGGAAAATTACCTCGAATTGGGAAAAGTCTTCATCGCAGAACAAGATTATCAAAACGCGCTCGACATTTATGAAGCGCTTTTAAAAGTTAATCCGATA
>CAZIVG010000140.1:0-4580 GCA_964542595.1 uncultured Muribaculaceae bacterium
CTCAAGACCCTGTATCGTAGCTATTTCAAAATCTGACGATATGAAAGACAAACTCTCTGTTTTGGATTCCGGTGCCGATGACTTTTTGAGCGAGCCGATTGAATCCGACGAATTTAAAGCAAGAGTCAACGCCCACCTCAGGCGTCATTTTGAAGGATTTTTGAATGAAACTACGCAACTTCCCGATGCAAAGTTTTCTTTAAAAGTTTTGAAAAGGACCATAAAAGAAAGTTCCGCTTCAAAAGGGAAATGGGCGGGGTTGTTAATAAAAATCAACGAATTCGATTCTTATCGAGAAATTTACGGAGAACTTGCCGCAGATAAAATGCTCCAGACATACACGGCTATTATAAATTCAACCCTTGATGAAACAGACTTTCTCGGAGACCTCGCCGAAGGTGAGTTCTTCGTTTTGACAAGCGCACTAAAAGCCGAACACATTGCATCGTTTTTGGTTTATGCATTTGAAGCGATTGTGGAAAAGTTTTATAGCGAAGAAGACGCAAAATCAGGCTACATAATCCTTCACGGGGATGACAACGCCGGAAAACGCGTCGATTTGGTCTCCACAAGTGTCGGAGTGATTTCGAGCGAGTACAAAGAATATGATAGCGTAAGTGCTGCGTTGAACGAACTTTTCGCCGCCTGCAAACTCGCAAAACTCAAAACAGGCTCCTCTTATATCGTTGAAAGAGCAAAATTGAGCGCAGAAAATGCCGTTTTAAAAAAGGAATTTAACAGAAAAATTCTTGTGGTCGAACCCGATGAGGCGCTGAATCTTTTACTCAAAACAACCGCCCAAATGCAAGGCTACGAAGCCGCTCAGGCGTTCGATTATGAGACGGCAATCGGCTTGATAAAAAGCATACAACCTGCCGTTGTGATTCTGGATGCGGGTGACGCTGAGACGCTTGAGGGACTTGAAATTTGTCGAAAAATCAAAAAAGACTCCGATTTCAAAAATACAAAAGTGATTCTTTCAACGGTCGTTCATGACAAAAAGCTTGTTTTAAATACAGGGGCTGATTTATACCTCCCAAAACCTTACGAACTTTTAAGCATTTTCAATTGGGTTGAAAGGCTTGTGAAAGAATTCAACGACTAAAACAAAGACTGCTGAGGCGTATTGACCTTGTAGCCCAAATGTCTGAAACCTTCAGGCGAAACCTTTCGACCCCGCGGAGTACGTTGAAGAAAACCCTCTTGCAAAAGGAAAGGTTCATAAACATCTTCAATCGTTTTCACATCCTCACCGAGTGCTGCTGCGAGCGTCTCAATCCCAACGGGGCCACCGTCATATTTTTCTATAATCATTTTCATCAAGGCACGGTCAGTAGTGTCGAGGCCGAATTTATCGATATGGAGAGTTTCCAGAGCTTCATCGGCAATTTCTTTCGTAATCTTTCCGTCTGACTTAACAAGTGCGTAGTCTGCAACCCTTTTCACCAAACGGTTTGCAATCCTCGGCGTCCCTCTCGAACGCCCTGCAATAGTTTCTGCACCGTCTTGAGTAATCGGTATGTCAAGGATTTTCGCAGTTCTTGAAACAACCTGCGTAAGTTCCTCTTGTGTGTAAAACTGCAATCTGTGGATTATCCCGAAACGATCCCTCAACGGCCCTGAAAGCGCACCTGCCTTCGTCGTCGCACCGATAAGAGTAAACTTCGGCAAAGGAACGCGCAAGGTTTTTACGGTTTGCGCTTTACCCGTTGTCATATCGAGGAAAAAGTCCTCCATTGCAGGGTAAAGAATCTCTTCCGCAACCTTGTTAAGCCTGTGAATCTCGTCGATAAAAAGAATTTCGCCGTTTTTTAATGACATTAAAATCCCGATAATATCTCTCGGACGTTCAAGCGCAGGGGCAGAAGTTATCTTGATTTTCGTCTCAAGTTCATTCGCGGTGACTGAAGCCAGCGTAGTTTTTCCAAGACCCGGAGGTCCATAAAACAAAAGGTGGTCAAGCGGGACATTTCTTTTTTTTGAGGCTTCAATCGAAATTTTCAAAGTCCCCTTAAGTGCCGTCTGACCAATATAGTCGTAGAATTTTTTCGGGCGGATATTATTCTCAAACGACATGTCAAAGTCAATCTCTTTCGTTTCGAGATTTTCGCTTTTCTCAGGTTTTGGCTGTTTGACAGATTTCGCCTCAAGACCTTGATTGTGTTCGTCGTTGTCAGAAAAAATTGCCACTGTAAAAAATTCCCACTGTCTGATAGTATGATTATAGCAGAATTCAAAAGAAAGAAGTAGATTATGTCTGATAAAAAAACCGCAATCGTAATACCTTCAAGATATGCCTCAACAAGACTCCACGCAAAACCCCTCATCGAAGTCGGCGGAAAACCGATTATCCAATGGGTTTATGAAAAAGCTTCTGCCGTAAAACAAGCAGACGAAGTCATTGTCGCAACTGACCACGAAGAGATTTTCAACTGCGTCAAGTCTTTCGGAGGAAACGTTGAAATGACAAAAGTTGACCACGCGTGCGGATCCGACAGAATCGCAGAAGTCGCGGACAGACACAAAGATATGGATTTTATCATAAATCTTCAAGGCGACGAACCTATGATTACCCCGGAAAGCATAGACGGAGTAATCACCGCTCTAAAAACCACAAACGCTGACATAGCAACACTTTTGAGGGTCATCAATGACAAAGAAGAACTCGAAAACCCGAATCAGGTAAAATGCGTCAGAGACAAAAACGGTTTTGCACTTTATTTTTCACGTTCAAAAATTCCGTTTGAAAGAAACTTTGGTGAAGCTGTTTTTTACGGCCACATCGGACTATACGGTTATACGAGAGAAGCTTTATTCAAAATGACATCACTTCCTCAGACAATGCTTGAAAAAACAGAAAGTCTTGAGCAGTTGAGAGCGCTTGAATCGGGGATGAGAATCGTAACCTCGGTCGTGGACTGCAAGCCAATCGGGATTGACACCCAAGAAGACATTGAAGCTTTTGAAAAAGCGTTAAAAATTTAACCCGAAAAAAAAGGGAGTTTTGAAACAAACCTCCCATATTTCCCCATTTCTCCGTATATTCACGCCTGAAGAATCAGAGCGTTAATATTCGATACCTTGTCTAGCCATAACACCTGTCTCAAAGTAGTGTTTGATTGGCTTCATTTCTGTTACCAGATGAGCAAGCGCCACCAATTCAGGATGCGCATATCTTCCTGTTAACACAATTTCCAAGCTTTCAGGCTTGTTTAATAAAACATCTTTAATTTCAGAAATCTTAATCATATTCATCGCTACGCAGATGTTGATTTCATCCAAAATAACTAACTGGTATTCGCCGCTTTGGATAGCTTGTTTCGCCAATTCCCAGCCTTTTTTAGCTTCTTTAAAATCTTCCATACAAACGTTATGTTTGTAAACAACTCTATCCATACCAAACTGATGAACTTCGAGGTTTGGCAAGAACTGGCCTGCAGAAGCGATTTCACCGTAGGTTGTGCCTGAGTCACCTTTCGTGAATTGGATAACAAGAACTTTCCAACCATGGCCCAGAGCGCGCAAAGCCAAACCTAATGATGCCGTAGTTTTACCTTTTCCGTCGCCTGTATAAATTTGAATGTAACCATGTTCTAACAAAGTTTTGTCCTCCGAAATAATAGACTCTTATTTCATCTATTATTATAAATGTGTATTGAACTTTTATTATCGTTTAAACGGTTGAGAATTCATCCGATAAAGCCAGTGCGGAATTGAAACGTGCATCAACTGAGACCTTAAAGCTAACGACGGGTCGCCTACCCTGTAGCAGCAAGCCCCATAGCCTCAAGCCCATTTCGGCTGTCTCCCTAAATTTTTATTTTTATATGAAATAAAATTTTAATTGTTTTCCGAACTTTGTATATTCAATATTAAAACAAATTTTTATCGCATGGGCAATTTTTGCTTCTTCCATGCTTTTTATTTTACAATTTTACCGGCGTAGCAGACCCCGAAATGCTTTATTTACAAGTGTTTCAAGTACCCGCAAAAAAGTTTTACATTTATTTTTTACATTTTTTTAAAAAACACTTGAAACCATGTTGTCAAGTGAATTACATCTTATTTTAAAAAAATAATTGTTGTTAAAATTTTGTAATTATATTTCTCTTTTCAGCAAAAATCATTCCTCGAAAAAGAAATTTTAAAAGCATGGCAATTTTTTAAAGAGTTCAGGTTTTATATAAATAAGGTTATAAAAAGGAATGGTAAAATGGTAGGCATCGAAAATTGCAGCAATGTAAATTTTGTAAGACAAAAAATACCTCAACAGCATGCGCATCACTTAGCTCCAAACTTTGGGATAGAACAAAGTTATGACAGCTTTCTCAAAAACGACAAAAAAGAACATAAAATAAGCTTTGCTGAAGGCACAAAGCTTGTTGCACAAGGTTTTGGCAACCAAGTCAAAGACATGGTCACAAATATTGTGAAACACCCTATAAAAACCATCGCAGCAGCAGGCCTCACAACAGGTGCTTTATTTGCACTGCCGTTTGTGGGAATCCCCGTAGCGGTCGGCGGAGCAGTTTTGGCTGCCGGATTTGGGTTGCTCGCAACTGCACAGCTTGGCAATAACA
>CAZIVG010000141.1:0-4579 GCA_964542595.1 uncultured Muribaculaceae bacterium
TATCTATTTATGATGAATCCAATTCAAAATATTCTTACAATCTTGCAATAAAAGGTGACTCCACAGGCAAAGTTATATTGAATAATGAAATTATAAATGCAAATATTACAATTGATGATACCAATGTATTTGTATCAAATAGCAACTATCTTGCAAATAGTCCCACACTTGCTCTCAATTCAGGAGTTCTGAATGTCAACAATTTGGAATTGAATGGTCTTAAATATGAAAAATTTTCGAATAGCGGAGTCTTAAATCTCACAAACGTTAACGTAGATTTGATGAATGAAAAAATGGGTCGAATTACTGCAGATGAATATGGTGATTTGTCAGGTAAAATTGATGTCCAATCTCTATTGCTTCTGAATGATGCAGCAAAAAATGAAACAAACATTTCGTTCGCAGATGAAGAATTCAAAGGAGCTGTTTCTTATACTGGAGTAAATCCGATTGCTTATAGCAAAATATATAAATATAATGTGTCTTACAACCCTGAAATAGGAGAGTTTACATTTATAAGAGGTTCTGCAGGCAGTTCTAATAGCTATAATCCGTCTATTCTCTCAAACTCTGTTTCTACACAAGCTGGTGCATATACTACACAAATTCAAACATTCAATTATGCTTTTCAACATGCTGACAACTTTATGTTAATTCCATACATTGATAGAATGGCAATGAAATACTCAGGAAAATACGCTCTTTCTCCAACTTCTGATGCGGGTGATGTCGGTATATTTTCTCCTCTTATGACAAGGTATACTAACAGCGGTTTTTGGATTAAGCCTTACGCGTCTTTTGAAAATATTCCGCTAAAAAATGGGCCTAATGTTTCAAATATAAGCTATGGAACACTTGTGGGTTTCGATTCTGATATGAAGTCAATAAAAAATAATTGGGATAGAGTGTTGACGGGTTATATTGGTTATAATGGAGCCTCTCAACGTTATAACGGAATTGACACTTATCAAAATGGCGGCCTTCTTGGTGGAACTGTAACTCTATATAAAGGTAATTTTTTCAATGCAACAACAATCTCTGCAGGAGCCAGTGTTGGCAATTCTACTACGATGTATGGGAATGAAAACTATACAATGCTTTTGGCCGGACTCGCTAATAAAGTCGGTTACAATTTCGAATTTAAAGAAGGAAAAGTTATATTACAACCTAATTTTCTAATTTCATATTCTTTTGTAGATACATTTGACTATACTAGCGCAAGTGGATTGAAAATAAAATCAGATCCGCTAAATGCTATCCAACTTTCTCCAGGAATTAAGCTTATCGGTAACACTAAAAACGGTTGGCAACCTTATGTAGGAGTGAGTATGGTTTGGAATTTGTTGGATAAAACTAAAGTTACCGCTAACGATGTAAGACTTCCTGAAATGAGTATAAAGCCGTATGTTCAATATGGAGTTGGTGTTCAAAAAAGCCTTAAAGATGAGTCTATGTCTGCTTACCTTCAGGCGATGATTCATAACGGCGGACGAAACGGTGTATCACTTTCTGCTGGGCTAAGATTCAAAATCGGCAAGAAATAATTTTGCTACTCTTGTGGCTTATAAAGACTGTGTTCATCGTTTATTACAAAAGTGACCTCATCACCGGCCCTTAAATAAACAGGCTTTCCCTGTGAACGAATCGATGTCGGCACAAGTTGAAGTGTGCCTCTTTTCCAGTTTCCTGAATAATGCGGCATTCTTGTATAATAAGCTACTTCTGCCAGTTCGCCGCCGATTTTTGTTGAACCGTTTTGGTAAATACTCGCATTAATAGGGAATTCACTTCTTTCAGGGGTAATGACCTTGTAAATCCTTATTTTCATTGATGCATTGATACCCTCGACTTCAGAGAGGATTTCTTCAACCTGTCCGATGTAAACAGAATCTTTCGGGATGATGTTTGATGTTCCGACGAAAATATCGCATGGGTTAATGAAATATTCAATATCTCCGACTTTTGCTGTTGATGAGGAAATGTCTCTTTGGTTGATTGCCTTAAGGAATGAACCTTTCGCAAGTTGAATAGGCTTGTAATTTCTCAAATTTGTTTCGGCAAAAACATTCCCTTTTGCAAAAAAGAACGCTGTAATTATAATCAGACTTTGTATTAAAATTTTTCTCATACCTTTATTTTAATTAATTTTCTGGATTTTTCAATTGTTTTTTTATAAAATTAACGTACGAGTTATTTATAGAGAAAGTGTATTTTTATGTTAGATATCAAAATCATCAGAGAAAACCCTGAAAAAGTTAATGAACTTCTTAAAAGAAGAAACCCTGAATTGAACATTGACAACGTTCTTGAGATAGATGTCGAAAGAAGAAAAATCCAAACTCAGGCTGATGAGCTTCGAGCAAAAAGAAAATCAGAATCTTTGAAAATCGGTGCAATGAAAAAAAACGGTGAGAACACTGATAAAATTCAAGAAGAAGTCAGAACTCTCGGTGATGAAATAAAAGCACTGGAAGAAAAAGAAACAGCACTCGATGAGGCACAAAGAAACCTTCTTTTGAGTATTCCTAATATGCCTTGCGAATCTATTCCTGTTGGTTGTGATGAGTCTGCAAATATTGTGAGAAAAATAGTTGGTCAGCCTGCTAAAACATCTTTTGAGCAAAAAGCGCATTGGGATTTGACTGTGGAAAAAGGGCTCGTCGATTTCGAGCGCGGAGTGAAGATTTCTCAATCAAGATTTTATATTTACAAAGGCAAAGGTGCAAAACTCGAAAGAGCAATCATAAATTTCTTCCTTGATCTTCATACGACTAACCACGGCTATGAGGAAATCTTGCCTCCGGTTTTGGTTAACGGTGCGGCAATGACCGGAACAGGCCAGCTTCCGAAGTTTGAACAAGACATGTATAAATGCGTGGATGAAGATTTATATTTGATTCCGACAGCAGAAGTTCCTGTTACGAATATCTATGCAAACGAAATCCTTTCAGAGGATGATCTTCCTAAATATATGACGGCTTACACGCCATGTTTCAGAAGAGAAGCAGGTTCAGCCGGTAAAGATACAAGAGGATTGATCCGTGTTCACCAATTCAACAAGGTTGAGCTTGTGAAACTTTCGACTCCTGAACAGGCTTCAGAAGAGCACGAAAAGCTTACCCGTGACGCTGAGGCTGCTCTGGAAATGCTGGGGCTTCCTTACAGAAGAGTTGAGTTGTGTTCGGGTGACATTGGTTTTTCAGCCCAAAAATGTTATGACCTCGAGGTTTGGATGCCTTCTTACGGAGCATATAAAGAAATTTCAAGCTGTTCTGTCTTTGGCGATTTCCAATCTCGTCGTGCGGGTTTGAAATACAGAAGCAAAGAAACAGGCAAAGTCAATTTCTGCCACACAATGAACGGGTCAGGACTGGCTGTGGGAAGAACTTTTGCAGCAATCGTAGAAAACTTCCAGCAAGAAGACGGAACGATTTTGATTCCTGAAGTTCTTCAAAAATACACGGGCTTTGATAGAATATAGGTTTTTAATGACTAAAAAAGGCTTTTTTATTACTTTTGAAGGTGCTGACGGTTGCGGAAAAACTACGCAGTCAGAACTTATACAAAAATATCTTGAACAAAAGGGATATGACGTTGTTTGGACGCGTGAGCCGGGTTCTGCAGGTTTAGGCAAAAGAATCAGAGAGCTTCTTTTGCATTACGAGGGCGATGTTGCACCTATGTGTGAGGCCTTCTTGTTTCTTGCTGATCGTGCGCAGCACATCGAACACCTCGTGAAGCCCGCTGTCAATTCAGGAAAGATAGTTGTTTGTGACCGACACATTGATTCAACAATTGCTTATCAGGGATTTGGCAGAGGCAAAGATATTCAAGAGCTTACTTATTTAAATAATCTTGCAACGGGTGGATTGAAGCCTGATTTAACTTTGATTTTCGACGTTTCAACCGAAACTGCACAGACTCGTGTGGGTTCTGAAAAAGACAGAATGGAATCAGCAGGGCTTGAGTTTCACAAGAAAGTCAGACAAGGCTATCTTGAAATAGCGAAAAATGAGCCGCAAAGGGTTAAAGTTGTTGACGCAAACAACTCTATTGAAAAAGTTTTTGAAGACACGAAAAAGATTTTAGATACTTTTTTGAGCGAGAATCAGTAGTTTTAATAAGAAAAATACTTGTCAAAATCAACATCATCGAAACTGCACAAAAGGCAATAGACCTCGTCTTCTTCGTTCATTCTTTGAAAGTTGTATTCATTGAACTTCCAGAACTTCGGGTTGATTCCTTTTACCTGAACGATTCCTTTTTCGTGAAGTATTTTCAGTTTTTTCTTGGTTGTGTCTAATGGCATGCTAAGTATTTTGCTCAATTCTACTGCTGTGATGCCGTCTTCATGAGTACATTTTTCGGGGGTCAGAAACATAAGCTCCAGCCCCACATTTTTGAGGTCTTTATCTTCTAATTCAATATCTAGCATATCCATTTTTTAATACTACGTTAATGTACGTTTGTTAGCTTCATTCATATGCTGTATTATCGGTATAATTTTATGAAACTTTAATTTGTGTTTAAAAATGCGCAAAAAAAAGCTCTATTCTTTCGATTAGAGCAATACTTTAAT
>CAZIVG010000142.1:0-4575 GCA_964542595.1 uncultured Muribaculaceae bacterium
TAGGTGATGATATTATGAATGTCATTAGAAAAAACCGCGAAGAGCAATCCGGAGAGGTCACGAGAATTATTGCCGAAAATACAGACGATAAAGGGAACATCATTTTTGAAAAGCTGAATAAAGTTGCCGGTGATTTTGCCAGAGACGAAGCGAACAGAGGCGAAAACCGTTTTCACCATGCGGCGGATATTTTGGAAAAAGCTTATATAAAACAGTTTATTAAAGGTGATGAAAAAGTTAAAGAAGGCCTACAAAATGTTGCTGATTTAACAATTCAACAAAGTAATCTCTTTGAAATTTATGCCCACATGGAACCTCAAGATGTTCTCGGCAGGTTGAAATTCCTTGCTCAAAATGACCTGAAAAGCGAAACGCATAAAGGTATGAACGCAGAACAATTTATAGAAAAATGTTTTGACAGATTTTCAGATAAAAAACAGTTCCAAAATTACAATAAAGCAAGAGGTATCAAAGATACTTTGCTTCATGATTAGAAATTGAACTGACTTTCCTTGAAAACTATTTCCACAAACTAAGTTTTGTTGTTTCGTCGAGTTCTCTTTCGAGGTCTTCACCCAAAAGTTCCTGAACAAAAGCTTCTCCGGCGTAAATTGAAGTCCCTTGAACGAGATGTCCACCGATACAGCGACCTTTTTTGTCTGACGCGACAATATGCACGTGACAGAACGGTTTGGAGTCTTTTAATGAAATATTGCCGCTGCAAGAAACAATCTCCATCGCCTCATCATAGGCGTATGTCGTTAAAACGTATTCCTTTTTTTCTTGATCAAAAAAACCCAGCTTCAAGCTAGAAACCGCACCGATAACATTTATGGAACCTGTTTTTATATTTTCTTCATGACAGATTTTATTCAACTCCTCCAGCAAATCCCCTTGGTGATTGAGTTTTGCCATAAAACTTCTGCCTTGTTCAAATTGTTTAATTATCATTTTATACCTTTTTTCAATTTATAAATACTTTCGGTCTATTTTCATTATTCCAAAAATAATATATAATAGCCTAAGTTATAACTTTTTTTTAATTTTTGTAAAGTTTATAAGGAAAGTTTTAAAGTTTTGGCTGGAATTAGTCGAAGAAAAAATAGTAATATGGTGTAAGTATGGAAAATTTTACTCTACTAAAAGAAGATTCTTTTGAGGAAAGCTTGTGCGAGATATTGCAAGTGAACCAAAAGAACGAAAAACATACTATCCTTCTTGTCGATGACGAGGTTAATAACCTGCAGTTGTTGAGAAGGACTCTTCGACATGACTACAACATCATTACCGCTTCGAACGGTAAAGAAGCTTTGGAAATAGTTGAAGGCAAAGGCAAAGAGATTGCTCTGATTGTCAGTGACCAAAAAATGCCTGAAATGGAAGGTACTGAGTTTTTGAAACGTATAGCAGGCGATTATCCTGACATTGTGAAAATCCTTTTGACAGGGCATTTGGATGTTGATGCGATTGTTGATTCTATCAACGATTGTCACCTGTATCAGTACATTGTGAAACCTTTTGACCCTGAGGAATTAAAATTAACAATTGAAACAGGAATCCAAAAGTTTGATCTTTTGAATAACAAAATGGTTATACTAAAAGATTTGAGAGAACTTTTTTACAAAACGATAAAACTTATCGCTTCGGCTTTGGACGCAAAAGATCCTTACACTCACGGTCACTCGTTGCGTGTGACGATGTATTCTTTGATTCTGGCAAAAAAATTAAATCTTGATGAAACGATGCTTGAAGAAATTGAAACAGCGGGGTTGCTTCATGATATAGGCAAAATCGGTATTCCGCAAAGCATTTTGTGCAAACCGGGAAAACTCACGGACGAGGAATTCGAGGTTATGAAATCTCATCCGGAACAGGCAGAAAAGATGCTCATGGGCATAAAACGCTTGACAGTGATTTCAAACTGGCTGCGCACACATCATGAAAAATGGGATGGAACTGGCTACCCGAACAGGCTTAAGGGGGAAGAAATTCCTATTTCGGGCCGTATTATTGCTCTGGCTGACACTTATGATGCGATGACATCGACCCGTTCTTATCGAAAAGCTCTTTCACATGAAACAGCTATCGAAGAGATACAAAGATGTTCAGGCACACAGTTTGACCCAGTCCTCGCAGAAATTTTCATTAGCTGCTCTGAAGAACTTAAAACAGCAAAAGAAGACCCTGAAGTTTATTATCCGAAATATAGTTATTTACAAAAAATCATTTACGAAGACAAATAAACTATTTGCTCAAGTAGAAACTGACCAAGCACAACAGCGCAAAAACAGCAATGAATTTTTGTGTTGTGTTCATAGCGTTCATAAATTCGCTTTCGTCTTTAATTTCTTTGTCTATATAGCTTTGCAGTGTTCCAACAGATTTCAGAGCGAACAAAGATGAAATAAAAATCAGCGTATATTCAGCAGGGAAAACGTTTGCATAAATACCTAAAAACAGGTTTGCATAAATCAAGAAAACTATAAAAATATAAAAGTAATATGCGTTTATTTTGCTGCCTGTCATTGTGCAAATTGTTTTTTTGCCTTGTACTTTGTCGGAATTGTAGTCCAAAAAGAAATCAGTATATAAAAGCGTCACCGTGACCAACGCAAAAGAAACCGAAAGCCAAAGTAGTTTTGAAGAAATTGTAGCTGTCATAACATAGTAAACACCGGTGAACAGCAGGGGCGAAAAAACCGTTCCGATTATGATTTCGCTGAATCCGAAATAACCTGATTTAGGGTATAAAAGGCATAAAAAACCTGTCACTCCCATCAAAATGAGAATCGGAATTTGATAAATTTTTATGAAAAATGCTCCAATCAAAAGGGCAACTAAAAACAACACGCCCACTGCTTTCAAGGCCGAAGAGACCGTCAATTTATTTTCGAAAAAGTACTGGCATTTACCCTTTTTTAAGTTGATTGAATCATCGGATTTTTCGTTTTTCACAAAATTTCTATAATCGATGACGTCATCAAAAAGATTCGCTCCAAGATGAACACAGATTATGCCGATTAAAGCCAAGATGCCGTAAAGGATGTTTCCTTTGTTGAAAACCCCCAAAGCAAAAGGGATGACCCAAGCAGTGATTGACATCGGAAGTGCGTATGCTCTTGTACAATTTAGCCAAAATGATATATTTTTCATACAAATCAGAATAACACAAAAACTCAGCTTAATATTTGTTTACATTTCTGCTAAAAAATAGCAAAAATTTTTATATTCCGATTTCATGCATGTGTAAACTCCTCTATAAACTCCGTAATACTAATTCTATCCATCTCGGCTGAAGTCTTTTAGTTTAAAAGATCAGAGCCGATTTTTTTTTGTTAAGATAAATTGCTTTTTGTTCCAAAAATTGTTATTTTTATATTAAAAATAGGAATCATGTTTAAATAGGGCCTTACCCAAAAAAGGAGTTTTTAGTATGTCGGAAAAAATATTCAAGAGTAAAGCATTTTCTTTGGCAGAAGCTTTGATTACGCTTTTGATAGTATGTTTGATAACAATAGCGATGATACCTGTTTTGACAAAGAAGAAACGTAATCTTTCAGATTCTGAACATGGAAAGTGGATGTGTACAAGAAACAGTGCAGGCCAACATGTTTATTGGAGCAAAGAATCTGACAATGGTTTGATTGATAATCCTGAAACTTGGACTGTTTCGGGAAATTCCTGCAAATTCACTCCTCCTCCGACAGCTCGTAATTTCTCGATTACTGCTTCTGCAGGCGGTGGTGGCGGTGCAGGTGCGGAGTATAAAACAGATTCTTGGACTAGTGATTTTGCAGTTAAAGATTATGGCGTTTATAAAGCACTTGCAATCGGTGGTGGTGGCCAGGGCGGAGACGCAAACTGCGGCAGAGGCGGCGGTGGCGGTGCAGGTGGTGTGGGATTCGTTGAATTTGAGGTCGACGACACTTATACACAAATAAAAATGAGCGCGGGCACTGCAAACGACAGCAGCAACCAAAATGGTGTTGATGGATCTGCATCTGTTGTCACATCCGTTTCCAAAGCTGCTTCCGGACACTTGCAAGAAAAAACTGTTATTTCAGCTGGAGGTGGATACGGCGGTGGCGGACGTTGGCTGGCTTGGAGCGGCTTGGGATGTACTAACGGTTCTGGTGCCGGTGGAGCGCAAGGATCTGTAACGGGCGCACCTGGTGTAGAATCTTATAACAGCCCCAGTGGAAAAGGCCAAGACCTCTGTGATTCAAGCCATTGCTTTGGATATACTCCTGTCAAAGGAGGGGGAATATCCCAGGAAAATATAAATAAGCTTGTTTCCCCATATTCTGCTTTTGCAGTCAAAAATACTGCTGGCGGATATTTTGGGGACTATTATATTGACCAAATTGGCAGGGGCGGCGACCCCAACACCGCAAAAGACGGATATGAAAGAAAGGGACGAAACGGATTTGTTATAGTAATGACCGAAATTTATAAATCCGGTGGCGGCGGAAAAGCTGGTGAATCTGTTTCACAAATGTTTAAGCCTTCTTTTAATGAAAAATCACTTGATATTGTTGTTGGAGACGGTGGCAATGGCGGATTGGCAAAATTTTC
>CAZIVG010000143.1:0-4571 GCA_964542595.1 uncultured Muribaculaceae bacterium
TTGATTTGGCCGTTAGCTTGAACAGCTTCCAAAGCTTTAAGAGCAGAACCTCTAACGAAAGGAATGTTGTCACCGTCGAATTCATAAGAAGTCAACAATTCTCTTGTTTCCATTTCAACGAGGTCGAGGAGTTCTTCGTCATCAACCATATCACATTTGTTCAAGAAGATAACCAATTTAGGAACGCCAACCTGTCTAGCAAGAAGGATGTGTTCACGAGTTTGTGGCATCGGACCGTCTGTAGCAGAGATAACAAGGATACCGCCGTCCATTTGAGCAGCACCTGTGATCATGTTTTTAACGTAGTCCGCGTGACCAGGACAGTCAACGTGAGCATAGTGTCTTTCAGTTGTTTCGTATTCTACGTGAGCAGTAGAGATAGTAATACCTCTTGCTTTTTCTTCGGGAGCAGCATCGATTTCATCGAATTTTCTAGCTTGTGCTTGTCCAGCAGCTGCCAATACAGATGTAATTGCTGCAGTTAAAGTTGTTTTACCGTGGTCAACGTGACCAACAGTACCAATGTTAACGTGCGGTTTGTTACGTTCAAACTTTTCGCGTGCCATGAGAGTGATCTCCTTTTGTTAATTATCTACTACTGTCTATTGTGTTTCAAATAGTTGCATAACAAAGCACTATATGCCCTGTCATTATACTAATCTTATCTGCTCATACAAAAATGTCAACATGCAATTTAAGGGGCAAAACCGCAGAGTTACATTTGTGTTATTTTCAGTTATTACAAAAAATTTTCCCTAATCGTATTTATTATTATTGAAAGCCCCTTTTTTAAGCTTATATTGGCCCGTGGTGTTTCATCAATATGCACTATCGGAGCATTTGCATCAACTTTTTGCAATTGTATGACTCTTCGATAATTAAAATGAAAATCATACACAAATCTCGAAAAAACATTTGGTTGCGGCATAGCACATCTTGTGTCCAAAAGAAAAGGTTCATTTTTGTACAAACCTATTTGTTCCAAACGATAAAAATCTCTTGATGGCTCTAATTTACATTTTTTCATTTTTTTTAAAACTATATCTAAATGATGTGGCTTAACATTTAGGGTATCGGCTTTAGCCTCTCTGACAAGGAAAAAATCTTCAAACTTATCCAAACCCAAAAGCGGTATGTCCAATTTCGGATAATGCTTTCTAAACTCGAAAGGATTTTCTTTTGTCAATTTGAGAACTTCATTATTTGCAAGTTCAAAAACTATACTTAAACCGCCGTCTCCCGCAATACCTTTAAATCGAAGATTCTTATACATTCCTGTTTTCTCTGTAAAATCCCGCAACTTCTGTATATATCCAGCCTTTGCACCAAATTTATATCTTTCCTGAAACTTGTCCAATGTAGAAAACACTTCAGGCTCAACGCCCAAAGATAGGCAAGTTTCTCCAATGTTTTCAGGAATTTTTCTTTTACTCGAACCTTTTATTTTAAGGTTACAAACTTTTACTAAAGATATTTTCATAACAGATATAAATCATGTACATATTTTTTTTGCTAATTTTTGACTTCAACAACAAACTCCTTATATATAAATACATGATTCAATTTAAACCGAGGCTTTATAATGTTTTTTCAAAGAAAAAAAGAATGTACACATTCAAAAGTCACCCCTGACAAAGAGGCTTGTTATTGTCCGGATTGCGGAAAATATATTGAGAATAAGTGGTATCTGACAAGATGTAGTTGCTGCAATGTAAAAAGACGCTCTGTAATAAAATTCAGCGAAATCTTGCCCGAAACTAAATTCTGCCCTAACTGCGGAGCAGCACAATATTATGTCCAACCCTTAAACTCAATAAATTTCATAGATATAAACTTTGCAGTACTGGTGAAAGAAATCAATCAAGAACTTTCAAAAAACCGAAGCCAGAGTTGGATGGAGCGAGAGAACCCCGAGCCGATAAAACTTTTGGGCATGAATTTAGGATTTAATTAGTCCTTGAAAAATCAACTTGTTTTGAATACGATTCAATGGTAATTGTACAAAACATGAGGATTTACATTATGTCAAGAAGACCCGTTATCGCAGGAAACTGGAAAATGCACAATTTACAGGCAGAATCTGTAGAATTAGTAAACGGTTTAATGAAAGAATTAAAAGACGCAGACAAAGCAGCTTTGCCTGAAGTTGTTGTTGCTCCTGTTTTCACGTCTTTGTATGTTGTAAATAAAGCTATCACTGAATGCGGATGCGGCAAAGTTAAAATGGCTGCACAGAACTGCTACTTCGAAAAACAAGGCGCTTTCACAGGCGAAATCTCTGTTGAAATGGCAAAAGATGCAGGCTGTGAATACATCATTATCGGCCACTCAGAAAGAAGACAATACTTCTCTGAAACTGATGAAATGATTAACCAAAAAGCAAAATCAATCCTTGCTAACGGCTTGATTCCGATCATCTGCTGCGGCGAATCTCTTGAACAAAGAGAAGAAGGGGTTACAGACTCTCACATCGCTTCTCAAATCAAAGCTGCTTTGGAAGGATTGAGCAACGAAGAAATCGCTAAATCGATCATCGCTTATGAACCTATCTGGGCAATCGGAACAGGCAAAACTTGTGATTCCGTTGAAGCTAACAGAGTAATTGCAATGATTAGAAACGTTGTTAAAGAAGTTTCTGATGAAGCTTCTGCTGACGCAATCAGAATCCTATACGGCGGAAGCGTAAAGCCTGATTCAATCGTTGAACAAATGGCTCAATCTGATATCGACGGTGCTTTAGTCGGCGGAGCAAGCTTGAAAGCTGACAGCTTCGCAGCAATCGTTAAAGGCGCTATGGCGTAAGACTGATTTTAAAAACTATAAAAACCGCCTCCTGATTTGGGAAGCGGTTTTTTATTGTTTTTTTGTTTAGTACAAATTCGTATTTTTAGTTACAAAATCAACTATATTAAAGTTTTCGACTTTGTTTCCAAGCATTTCAATTACGTCCGATAAAACTTTGTAGTTTTCGGCCATTTTCTCTTTGGAAGCATTGGATTTCAAGAAATCATTGATATTAATACCAAATGTTTCGGAACGTTTTTCCGTAAACGCTGATAAATCTTTGAACAACGCAGTGATTTTATCCGGCTTTGTTTCAGGACGAACCATTGTTTTTATCCATTGCATAAAGTTTTCTTGTTTTGAGTAGTCCATTAAATAGCCACCGCCCAATGTTTCTTCTGCGATATCGGGTACTACTTTTGCTGTTTCTTGCATGTGTTTCGCAAGGTCTTTATTTTTCAGTACACCGCCGCTCATTTGCGCCAATGCATATTTCGCTGTTGTGGAATCGGTGTTGTTAATTATTGCATCAGCAAGCTCCATTGCTTCAGGGTTTGTTTTGGAGGCTTCTATCATATCTTGGATAACAGCGTCTCTATAGCTTATCCCTCTATTACCAAGTTTATTTAAGTCAACATTGGTCGGAAGCATTGCTTGATATTGTGAAAGCTCAAGTGTATCGGCAATAGTCCCCATGTGCTTAGGTTTGAGTTTTTTTATATCGTCTGCAAATGTTGCGATTTCAGCGATCCGTTGTGCATAGGCATCAATTGTTTGTGTGAGTTGCTCAACCGATCTTGTATCTACTTCTCTTGTTATTGCCCCAATTGGTTGCCAACCACCGTCGAATAAACGATTTATTGGTTGTTTTACTGTTTTTTCAATAGTTTCTGCTATTTTTGAGCTACAAATATTTCTTACATTCATTATTCTAATTTTCCTTTCTTGAATACACAAAACATCTGAATATTATTTTTTGCTACATGTTTAAAAAATAATTAAGCACAAAAAAGCAGCCCCGATTTCGAGGCTGCTTTTTAATCAAAAGTTTATATCTACAAATTTTTTTGTTAAAATTAATATGTATAGAATTAAGGATAAAATTTATGTTAGATACAATTTTGGGACACTTAATCGGTTTCATTGAACACATGATTACAATTATGGGGCCTTGGGGCGTTGTTTTGTTAATGGCAATCGAGTCTTGCAACATACCTTTGCCGAGTGAGGCAATCTTACCGTTTGCCGGTTATATGGTCACAAAAGGAGTCTTCAACATTCACGTTGCATCTTTTGCAGGTGCGTTCGGCTGTGTCGTCGGTTCAATCCCTTCCTATTATTTGGGTTACTTTGGAGGACGACCCTTTGTTGAAAAATATGGAAAATGGTTTTTAGTTAGCAAAAAAGACCTTGAAGACGCCGACAAATGGGTTGCAAAATATGGAGACTGGGCATTTTTCATCTGCAGAATGCTTCCTGTTGTAAGAACTTTCATTTCTTTGCCTGCAGGTATTTTAAAAGCAAAAAAACGTACATTTTTCGCTTTTACGTTTTTAGGTTCGCTAATTTGGAGTTACCTCCTTGTTTATGTCGGCGTAAAAATGGGCCAAAACCTCGAAGCATTCAAACACATCTGGCACAAATTCGATATCGCTATCGTTTCGGATTGCTTCGTACTAGGGGTTGTTTATTTGTATAAACACTTCAAACATTTGAAAGATTCGTAAGAATTTTAAGGAGTTTTTTATGTCAGAAAGCAATTTATACGCACTCATCCTTGCCGGCGG
>CAZIVG010000144.1:0-4538 GCA_964542595.1 uncultured Muribaculaceae bacterium
TCATAACAGACTTGTCAGGAACAAGCTTGTCCATTTTAGCCTCGTCGGCTTTCTTCTTTGCCATCGCCTTATCAAGAGCACTGACCGGCTTTTCGGCATCTGCAGGCTTTGTCGCGTCTG
This sequence comes from uncultured Muribaculaceae bacterium, assembly GCA_964542595.1. Classification (GTDB taxonomy): domain Bacteria; phylum Cyanobacteriota; class Vampirovibrionia; order Gastranaerophilales; family Gastranaerophilaceae; genus Limenecus. Next base: position 121 of record CAZIVG010000144.1, read on the forward strand.
CTGCTTTAGGCGCATCCGTGCTGACAACTGAGGGAACATCAGCCGCAGGCTGTGCCTGTGGAGCGTTTGCCGTAGTCAAATCAACATCGACTGTTGCCGTGCCTGAATCTGCAGGAGGGGTCGCGCCACCTGATGCCTGATCATAAAAATAATCACCCATAGATTGCTCTTCAACCGGAGCGGGGGCGAAAAACTTTTTGTAAGCCAACATGCCTGCTGCGCTCAAACCGAGAAGGATCAACAACGCCACAACAAGAATCCCTGATGAAGACTGGGGCTTCATTTCGTTGACTCGTTGTGAATCAGCGAAAGGGTCTTGACTCGCGGCATCAGTCCCGTCATCTTCCGTGTGAGAAGGCATTTGGTCATAAGCACCAAGAACACCCGCTTGTTGCTGTGCAAAACCGCCCGGCGCGCCTTGCAACTCGTCTTCTTGTAAAAACGAAACATCCTCAAAAGAGTTTACGAATTCGCTTTGAACATCGTCGTTATCTGACTGCATTCCAAAGCTGCCGGCACTTTGGCCGTTCTCGTATATCTCCGAATCTTCTAATTCTCCAAACATTTACACTCTCTTCATACTACTTAATTAACCACATAATATTACGGTTTTATATTCATATTAACATACGAATAGCCGATTTTAATATAATCTTATTACACTCTTGAATTTATGGCAAACTTTTTCAATTGATTCACAATAATTAATATTTGATTTTTATTTCATCATAATAATTATATAATAAAAAGATGAACGAAATTACCCTGACAGCTCCGGTCAAAACGCCCGAAGACATTGAAGATTTCCTGCCTCACGTGAAGTGCAGAAGCTTTTACGTCTATCATCACAAATTCCTCAAAGGCACAGGCGACGGCGACTTTGAATATGTTAACAAATTTATCGAAACCGCCCACAAAAACGACTGCAAGATTTTCGTAAACTTCAAACACAACATCACGGAAGAAGATTTAATCGAAATCAAAAAATTCATCACATTTTTAAAACAAACGAAAATCGACGGGATTTTCATCAACAGTTATGCAATCCTCGAGGCCATAAAAACCCACTCACTGCCGTTTAAAGTCATTGCCGATTCCTATTTCGACATCCACAACCTCTCGGGAATCGACTTCGTAAACATGTTCCACAAAGCTGACCAAGTCATCATCACCGAAGAAATTTACATGAAAAATATTGCAAAAATCAAGCAATACAAAAACATCTCTCTCGCCATCGACTCGGACAACCTGCCGTGGTGCGCGGAGGACATAAAAAAACTCAAAGCCATTGATTCTGTTGTAATAAAGGGCAAATTCGGCTCCTCGCAAGAAATCCTCGAAGGCATCGAACTCGTGGAAAAAATCCTCGCAAAACCAAAAGTTTTCAAAAACCAAAAACTACCCTTCAAACACGTGAGAAAAAGCATTTACCAGACGAATCACTTCTCCGGCGAGATGATGAGTGCGCAAGGGTCGAATTTTAAATTTTCAAGAAACATCCAGAAATTCGAGTGGGAAAACAAGCGTCCGCGCCTGAAAAAGGGGTTTGATTATGCTTCTTTAAAGGGAACGCTTCCGCTGATAAACCTTCGACTTTCTTCGACGGCACAGCTTGACGACCTGAAAAAGTTCATCGCAAAAGTCGGCTTCAACCCGGTTCACAGCATAGAATTCGGCGAAATCTTAAACACCGCAGACCTTTCAAAAAGCAGTTTTCATCAAATCATCACAAAGGTGAAAAAGTTCTGTTTCACAAACGGAATAAAACTCCAGCTTAGCACCCCGAGAACCCTTATTGAACGCGACTTTGACAGAGTTTATGACTACGTAAAAGAACTTTGTCTGACCGAACCTGTCCCCGCCTCAATCATCATCAACAACATCGGCTACCTCTGGGCGTTCATAAACGACGATGATTTGCACCGAATCCCCGTCGAAATCGGGCAGGGAATCAACCTTTTAAACAGCATGTCAATAAAATGCCTGAACAACCTTCACCCCATCGAAACCGTTGATTTCAGTTCGTTTGACGACATTACAAACATTAAAAACTGCATAAAAAAAATCAAAAACATCATCCCGAACAAAAAACTGACCGTCTCAGGAAATGTCCGAGTCCCTTCTCTCGGGCTTTGCCCCCTAAACAACGACACGGCAATCGTTTCGAGGCTCTCTTGCAAAGCGCCTTGCCACAACGGGAATTATGCGCTCAAAGACCCGTCATTAAAGAAGGTCATGCCTTTTGTTGTCGATGGGTTTTGCAGAATGCACATGTTTCAGGATTACATTTTGCACCTTTACGAGTTCATGCCGAAGCTTGAGAAAATCGGGATAAACGAGTTTGTGTTTGACCTTTCGGACTTGCCGCCGAAGTATGTTTCAATCCTTTTGACGCATTGGCTAAACACCTTTGCAGGGTTTGAAAAGCCTTGTGAGACGAAGGTTGACGAGTATTGCATCACGAATTTGGGATGAAGAATTATTCATTCTGGTTACAAAGCTTAAAAACTTCTTTTTTCGACGCCTATGACACGATAGTGAATCGAGCTAGAAAAAAGAAGTTTTTAAGCATAACAGAACACCAGTTCTCAAAACATCAGGCCAATTCTTTTTTGATAATCTCGACAATCCTCTGACTCGCAAGCCCGTCACCATAAGGGTTAATCGACTCTGACATCTTCTTGTACTCAGCCTCGTTGTCCAAAAGGTTCTGAACCGCGTCCACAATCGCCTCAGTGTCAGTGCCGACAAGCTTCACCGTGCCGTAAGTCACAGCCTCGGGACGCTCGGTCGTAGTGCGCAAAACAAGAACAGGCTTGCCCAAAGACGGCGCCTCTTCTTGCACCCCGCCCGAATCAGTCATAATCAAATGTGAAACCTTCATCAAAGATGAAAACTCCGCATACTCCATCGGGTCAATAAGGTGGATTCTTTCCTTGCCCTCGAGCATTTCTCTGACTGGCTTTTGGACGTTCGGATTCAAGTGAACGGGATAAACAACCTGAATGTCTTTGTTCTTTTCCACGAGTTCCAAAACAGCCTTACAAATGTTTCTGATAGGCTCACCAAAGTTTTCGCGTCTGTGCGACGTCAAAAGAATCGTCTTCAAATCAGGGTTCAAACCGATATAATCAAGGTCGGCCTTGTTATTCTCGACCGTGTGCAAAAGCGCGTCAATGACCGTATTCCCAGTTTGATAGATGTGTTTTGCGGGAATCGCTGACTTTATGAGGTTGCCCGCAGAAGTCTCTGTGGGCGCAAAATGATAAGTACAAACCGCATCCGCAAAAACCCTGTTAATCTCCTCAGGGAAAGGATAATGCTTGTCGAACGTTCTCAATCCCGCCTCGACATGGCCGACAGGGATTCTTGCATAAAACGCCGAAAGTGCTGCCGCCATTGACGTTGTCGTGTCGCCATGCACTAGCACGATGTCAGGTTTGCATTGCTCAAAAACGTCTTTCATAAGCAAAAGCACGTCAGACGTGATTGTCCAAAGGTCTTGGTTCGGTTTCATGATGTTCAAATCGAAATCCGGTTTTATGTCAAAAAGGCTCAAAACCTGGTCCAGCATTTGTCTGTGCTGTGCTGTGACACAAACAAGGCTTTCAATGGATTCGGGATATTTTTCGAGTTCCTTAACCAAAGGCGCCATTTTTATCGCTTCAGGGCGCGTGCCGAATACCGTTAAAACCTTTATTTTAGACATAAACTAAACCTCAAATTCTATCTTGTCATCGAGACTGATTATACGACAAAGACGCCGCTCTGTCACGTTGAGTTTAAACTAAACTCGAATCCGAATTGTCTGAGTCAAAGGGCTTGGGCTAAGTCTTAAAAAATACTTTTTTCGACGCCTATGACACGTTAGTGAATCGAGCTAGAAAAAATGGTTTTTAAGACTTAATACAAAGCACAAAACATCTAGCGGCTGTAAGAATTTAAAGCCCCTTAAAAAGTTCGTTGATGTCGATTTCGAGAACTTTTGCGATGTCATAAACCACGAAAACCGAAGGGGTTTGGATACTTCTTTCAATTAAGCTGATTGAAGACGGCGAAGAACCAATCATTTCAGCCAAAGTTTCCTGACTGATATTTCTTCTATTTCTTTCAGCCCTCAGGTTGTCTGCAAATTTTTGTAATCTTTCGTCTCTCATATTTTAAGTTTATTTAAGAAGAAGAGTTGCAACCAGAGACCATGCTATTGTAAATTAGTATAATACTATGAATTATTTTAATTTTAATACTGATTTTTAGAAAGAGAGGAAGAATTATGCCTGAAGAAAAATACGACACAGAAAAAATAAAAGAATTATACCAAATCTAGTGTCGTCAATTCCGCCTCCTCCACGGAGCCGTAACTGACTCACCTTTTCAAGGCCACTCTAAAATTTCTCACGAAATTTTTTCGGGAACAC
>CAZIVG010000145.1:0-4513 GCA_964542595.1 uncultured Muribaculaceae bacterium
AACCTTTTGAGAATTGTGATGTCGCTTTTTATTATGACGATTTCTGTTTTGATAAATTTTTTGGCGTTTGGCTGTTTTTGTGACAAATCGCTGGAAAATGCGAATATAATGGGGGTTTTTATCCTCCTTCTTGCTGTGATGCAGACGGTTGTTTCGCTCGTGATTTTGTATAAAATTTATCAAACAAACGTTTATCTTGATTCTGAAAAAGTAAAAGACAAGGAGATTTAATGGAGTTTTTCGTTGAAAACATAAACCTGCTTTTGTTCCTGCCGCTGATTGTTTTTGGGATAATCGGGTTTAACAGATTGATTTCTAACAAAATAGAGAAAAGTACGCTTTTTGCGATAAGCGCCGGTGCCTCGTTGATTTGCGTTGTTTTTTCGGCAACAGCGTTTTTCTATACGTTTTTTGCAAAAATGTCAGCAACATCATCGTTTCCGTGGCTTTCGCTTGAAAACATGAAGTTTTATCTGGGGACTTATCTGGACAGGACTTCGGCTTCATTTTTGTTCGGGGTGAACGTTTTTTCTTTCATTTTGCAAATATTTTCTTACCTGAAACTCAGGGATACAAAAGACTTTCCGAGACTTTTAATGTATTTGAATTTGTTTTTGCTGGGGTTTAACGGGATTTTCGTCAGTTCGAATATCTTTCAATCGTACCTGTTTTGCGAGGTTGTGGGGGTCGGGGCTTACCTTTTGATAAACTTTGATTTTTCAAACAGAGACGAATCGAAGGCTGCAATAAAATCTTTTATTTATAATCGAATCGGTGATTTGACGCTGCTTTTTTGCGTTTTGACGATTCTTTATTATGCCGTGATTTATAACCAACTTTCTGACGTAAACAGCCTTGCTTATTCAAATATGAACAATGTTTCGGCGAGCATAAACTCGTTGATGAGCGAACCTGTTTTTGTGCTTTTCTGTTCGATTCTGATTTTTGTAATCGTGATGAAATTTATGCAGGCGTTCATTTACCTCACATTCGAACCGAAGGAAAACACGGCTCTTTCAAGGGTTATCCTGATTCAAAACAGTGCAATCACGCTCATCGGGGTTTATCTGTTTTTGAGGCTGAATCCGTTTTTTGTTGACCTTGGCGGGGATTGGATTTGGACGATTGCGGTCGTTTGTGTGATGTTTGTTGCGCTTGGTGTTTTGAATAAATTATTCATGCCTTTTTGTAAAACGCTTGCTTGGATTGAAAAATATGTCGTCGAATCGATAATAAATTTTACGGAACTTTTGATTCGTGCGTTTTCATACGTTTGCACAAAACTCCAGACCGGGAATTTTCAGTCATACCTGATTTATTCGCTTGCGGGTTTGGTTTTGATATTCGCGTTTGTGCTTATTTTCTATGTACTTTTGATTAAGGGAGTTTAACGATTTTATGAACTTTTTATCCTTGATATGGCTTATATTTTTACCACTTTTGATGGCAGGTGTTATAATGCTGCCGATTTTTCCGAACCATCAGGTTCTTGTGAGAAGGTTTGCAAAATGGGTGGCAACGTTCCATTTTGTTTATGCGCTTTTGTTTTTGGCGTTTTTTGACTCAAGCCTTTTCGGGATGTCGTTCGAAAAGGAACTCACTTTTTTCGGAATGTCGTGGCTGAAAAGCCTTGGTATCAGCGCGAAATTTGGCGTTGACGGGATTTCACTGTTGCTGGTTGTTCTGACGACTTTTGTTGTTTTGATAACCCTTTTCATGAGCAAAATCCACATCCGTTCGAAGCACAAACTTTATTATGCGATGGTTTTTTTGCTTGAGAGTGCGGTTTTGGGCATTTTTTGTGCAAAAGATATGTTCATGTTTTTTGTTTTTTGGGAATTGTCGCTGATTCCGCTTTACTTCCTTATTTCTCAGTGGGGGAACTCTGAAGCGCGCCGTGCGGCAATGAAATTCACCCTCTCGTCGTTTGTGGCGAATATGTTTTTGTTCTTCGGAATGTTGATTCTTTATTATTACAATTTTGCGGTGAGTAATGTCTTGACGGCGAATATTGAATCTTTGAATATGGACGAAAAGATTTATCCGCTTTGGTTTCAGGCGGTTGTTTTCGTGAACTTTTTGGCGGGTTTTGTGCTTCGTGTGCCGTTTGTGTTTTTCCACAATTGGTATCCTGATATTCAAAGCAAGGCTGCTGCGCCTGTGAACATTCTTCTCGCCGGAATCCTTTTGAATACGGGAGTTTATGGCCTGATTCGATTTAATATGCAGGTTTTCCCTGAAATTTTCAAACTTTTTGCACCGGTGCTGATGGTCTGGGGAGTTGTGAATATTGTTTATTCGGGTGCGCTTTCGATTATGCAGCAAGGGATTAAAAAAATGGTGGCCTATTCGAATGTTGCTACGGCGGGGTTTGTAATGATGGGGCTTGCGAGTCTTAATTCCACAGGGTTTAGCGGTGCGGTGTTTATGACGCTGGCATGTTCTGTCGTTTATTGCGCATTGTTTGTTGTGATTTCTTGTGTCCAGTTTAGGACGAAAACCACTTTCATTACTGCTTTGGGCGGGTTGGGTCAGGTTATGCCGAAGTGTATGTATCTTGCTTTGATAATTTGCTTCAGTGCAATCGGATTGCCGTTTTTGATGATGTTTGCACCAAAACTGATGATTTTGACGGGGACTTTGTTCTCAAATCTTGAACAGCAACTGATGGTGAAAATTGCAGCTTTTGTGGGGCTTGCGGCGATAGCTATTTCTGCGGGATACATTATGTATTTCTTTTATAAGGTTTTTTGTTCGGTACTTTTGGAGCAGTGGAAGAAGGTCAAGGACCTCAGCCCTCAGGAGACAAGCGTTTTGTCGGCGTTGTGTCTTGTGATAATCTATTTCGGGCTTTGTCCGATGAGTATTGTTTCAATTTATCAGTCTGTTTCGAGTATAATTTTAGACGTGTTGCAAGTGTAGGATTTTGGAAGGGAAATGATGAACGAGATTTTGAGCGCATATCTGCCCGAATTGATAATAATTCTGTTTATTCTTTTGAACCTTGGGGCGTCGTTGTTTTTCAATACACATCTTTATAAACTTTCGAAATGGGTGACGCTTTTTGGGATTGTGCTTGCGCTTTCGTCAACGTTCTATCTTCAAATCGAACCCGAGGCTTATGCTTTCGGCGGGACGTTTTTGTCCAATATTTATACGGTATTTTTTAAGATTTTGATATTGATAAGCGGTTTTTTCCTGACATTGCTTTCGCGAAATATGATTCGAGAGAAGCGTGACAGGGCTTTTGAATATTTCAGCGTGTTTTTGGCTGGGCTGCTTTTTGCAATGTGTGCAGTGAGTGCGGTTGATTTTACGGCACTTTTCGTCGCTTTGGAGGCGCTGGGTCTTTGTTGTTATTTGCTTTTGTCTTTCACAAAAAGTCAGGATTCAAAGCAGTTGACCTTCGGCTATCTTGTCCAAGGGGCTGTTGTTTCGAGTTTGTTTTTGGCAGGGCTTTCGTTTTTGTACGGTATGTGCGCACAGACTTCTTATCAGGAAATCGGGCTTTATTTCAGTCAAAACAGTCCCCAAATCCTTTTGACATTTTCTCTGATTTTGATGACAAGCACGATTCTGTTCAAACTCGGGCTGGTGCCTTTTTCAAGCTGGCTGGCGGACACTTTTCAGGGTGCGGCTTATCCTATCGGTGCTTACATGTCGTTGATTCCTGTTTTGGCTTGTTTCGGGGTTTTGTCAAGGATTTTGATGATACTTTTGCCTTATACTTTCACGATGAAAATCGTTTTTGCTTGTATTGCGGTGGTAACTATTGTTTTGGGGTCTTTGTCCGCAATCAGGCAGGAGAGTCTTAAGCGTTTGATGGCTTATTCAATGAGTGTTCACTCGGGGATAATGCTTTTGGGGCTGTGCGTTTTTTCTGTTTACAGCCTGTCGAGCGTTCTGTTTTATCTTTTTTGCTATGTTTGTTCAAGCATAGGCGCGTGGTCGGCGATTATTCTTTTGCACAATTCCGCAAAACTTGAGAATCTCACGGATTTGAAGGGTTTGATTTATCACAGACCTTATTACGTTATAGCCTTCACGACCGTTTTGATTGCGTTGGCGGGTCTGGCCCCGACTTGCGGTTTCGTGGCAAAGCTTTATATCTGTTCAGCGGTTGCGCGTTCGGGTTTTGTGTTTTTGCCGTTTTTGATAATTTCGCTTGTTGCTTCCGTCATAATGACTTATGCCTATTGGCGAATTATCAGGGCGATGTTCAGACGTATCGAGACTGATATTTCCATCGACAACAACGTTATTTCTTCAAAATTCATCCTTTATGCTTGTGCAATTGCAACGATTTTGATTTGTGTTTTTGCTGATGCAGTAATAAGGTTGTGACAGCTGGTCGCTTATTATATTTAGTAAAGAAGTTTATACTCGTTGCGAAGTCTCTCATTATTATCGGTTTCTTTGTCTTAAAGATTCTTTTGGATTCCTTTTTCCGGTTCTTTAAATAAGAAATAATTCTTATATTATTGAGTTTGTAAAGAAAGTTGATTCTATAGAA
>CAZIVG010000146.1:0-4507 GCA_964542595.1 uncultured Muribaculaceae bacterium
AAGAAAAATTCTTACAAATCAGGATTTTGAACTGCCGCTTTAAGACCATCCTCTATGGCTTTACTTATATTCGTTTTTTTTAATGTAGGAATGATGATTTCTTTATGCATTGGATAGTGCCATCCAAATGAAGGGTGATGATTTATTTCCATAGTTCACCTATAAATACATTGCTTATGCTACAACGCACCTAATAAAAAAATTTGCTATCCTTATCCTTATCCTTATCCTTATCGCCTTAATATAATTGGGTTTTAGGTGAAAAAACTCGTGTTCACATTTCTTAATACTAACTGTAAAACAAGTTCAGGGTGACAGCAGATTTGAAATGATATGACTTAAATCAGCAGTTTTGATCATGGCCAAATACAACTTTTCAACAATCGAAAAGTTCAAGTCTTGTTCACTATCGCCCACCATTTAAAAAAGACGGCATTAGCCGTCTTTTTTAGTTTCTGTTTTTTGCGTCTGAATTATGCCTTTTTCACAAAACAAGTTTTAAGCACAATCGCACTACCGTTGATTTTGCAGTCAATTTCATTCGGGTTTGATGTGAGACGAATTTTTTTAACGACAGTGCCTCGTTTGATTTTTTGTGACGAACCTTTTATCGGCAAATCTTTTGAAACAACAACCGAATCTCCATCCGCCAAAAGCGTACCGTTACAATCTTTAACTTCCATTTTCTGTTCCTCCGAAACGTTTTATTGGATCAATATATCACAAAAAAACGTAATAATCCTTATCACAACAAGTTTTGCCTAAGTTTCTTGTGATAAAATGAATTAACACCATTTTTAAGGAAGAAAAATGCCAAAAGAAAATAAAAGCCTGTTAATTTACCCTGAAAATTACGTTGTTCTGGACATTGAAACAACGGGTCTTTCTCCGACTAAAAACGAAATTATTGAAATAAGTGCACTAAGAGTTATCGACGGAAAAATAAAAGAAGAATTCTCAATGCTTTCAAAGCCATCCGGATTCTTGAATTCATTCATTACAAACCTCACCGGCATCAACCAAGAGATGCTTTCTGATGCCCCGTCAATAAAAGAGGTATTGGAAGAGTTGATGGAATTCGTTTCAAACAGCATAATCATAGGTCATAACATAACTTTTGACATTAGCTTTATCGACGCAAAACTGCAGCAGCACCACAATCTTCCATTTGATAATGACTACATTGATACATTGACTCTGGCCAGAAAACATCTGCCGCAATTAAAAAGCAAGAAGCTGGAGTTCGTAGCAAAGCATTTCAATCTCAACACGCAAGGAATGCACAGGGGTTTAAAAGATTGTAAAGTCACTAACCAGTGTTACAGGCGTTTTGTGGAAATGACAAACGAACAAACCTCATTGCTGGTTCAGTGATAAAAAAACTAATCACGGTTTTCGTGTTAAAATGAAGCCAAGAAATCAGGCAGAAAAAAGGCAATGGGGAAGAATTTATGAAAAGAATTTTGGTAACGGGCGGCGCAGGTTTCATAGGAAACCACCTTTGCAGAAGGCTATTGAATGAAGGACATCATGTTTTTTGTCTTGACAATTTCTTTACAGGCCTGAAAAAACACGTCTCCGATTTAGTCAATCACCCGAATTTTGAACTCATTGAACATGACATCGTTGACCCGATTGATATTGAAATCGACGAAATTTACAACCTTGCTTGTCCGGCAAGTCCTCCTCATTACCAATTTGACCCTGTAAAGACTTTGAAAACCTCTGTTGTAGGAATTTTGAATATGCTCGAACTTGCAAGAAAATACAATGCAAAAATCTTGCAGGCTTCGACATCCGAGGTTTACGGAAATCCCCTGACTCATCCGCAAAAGGAAACATACTGGGGAAACGTCAACCCAATCGGCATAAGAAGCTGTTATGACGAAGGCAAACGAGCCGCGGAAACACTTATGTCCGATTATCACAGACACTATGGAATCAGAACAAGAATCATCAGAATTTTCAACACATACGGACCTAATATGGATCCGAAAGACGGAAGAGTCGTCTCTAACTGTATTATGCAAGCACTGAATGGAGAAGATATAACGATATACGGTGACGGTTCCCAAACCCGTTCCTTCTGCTATGTTGACGATCTTGTTGAGGGCATGATTGGAATGATGAATAATCAACAAGACTTTGTCGGCCCTGTAAACCTAGGCAACCCTTCAGAGAGAACTGTTTTAAACCTTGCTGAAATGTTAATTGAAATGACGGACTCAAAATCCAAAATCACTTTTTTGCCGCTGCCGTCTGACGACCCGATTAAGAGAAAGCCGGATATCTCTCTTGCAAAAGAAATACTGGGCTGGGAGCCCAAAGTCGATATAAAAGAGGGCTTGGCCAAGACAATAGAGTATTTTAAGACAGTCTAGCTGCAAATTCCCTGCATTTTTCTTTGATAAAAATCAAATATAAAGTCATCAAAATGCAGGGGTTGAAAAATTATTTTTAGCGTGGATAATGGAATGTATATCGAGGATACACTCCAAGAAGTTGAAAATTGAATAAATTTAACGCGGGATACTCTGCCGAGGAAACGATTAAGTATCGTTTCTGAGAGGAAAGTCTGGAAGACTGCTCCCGGTTATATTGAAAATTGAATAAATTTAACGCGGGATGGAGCAGTCTGGTAGCTCGTCGGGCTCATAACCCGAAGGTCGTTGGTTCAAATCCAGCTCCCGCAACCAATTTTTTAAAAGTCCTTACGAAAAGTAAGGGCTTTTTTGTTATATTTTAAAACTGAAAACTAAAATCTTGCCAGTCTTCACCGTTTTCGTACATGTAATTCTCTTTTTGGTTTAACTTCCAAACAGGATACCTATACTCCAAAATTCCACCTATAATTTCAAACTTGTATTTTGATTGTTTTTCTTTTATCCATTTTTGAAGCGCATAATTTTTGTCTGCAGTTTCTTGAGACTTCGCAGTGGCATTGGCCTTTGTATCAAGGATGTATAAAACATTACCTTTTTTTACAATAAAATCCGGATAAAACAATCTGACTTTCTTTTCTTGAGAATTATAATACTCAACAGCAAAAACATTTCTGCCGCTATTTTCTTGTTTGTGCCACCAATCAACATCCGAGTCATCCGCAAATTTAATAAAAGCAAGCTCATTATCCCTGCCAGCGTACGATTTTTTCAAATAAAATTTGTCATAGACATTTTTCTTCACTTTAATTTCTTCAAAAGAATTATCAAAACTGTTTTCTTTACTTGGAATGATTAATTCGAAAACATCTTTCTGAGTTTTTTCTTTTATTGAAATGTTATACATTTCTCTAAAGGCAATCAAAGCTTTGCTTATGGCTTTTTTAAGTTCACTGCACAGGCACAACAATTCGTTCACAATGACTTTGTACCAACCCGAATCAGTCTGACCAAAACGCGTATTAAACCAAACATTGATTGATGCTTTCAACGGTCCCCAAGATCTGGAAGGATTGTATTTCGCCTCTTCTATATCTTGTTTTTTCAGTTCTTCAAAACAAAGCAAATTATAAAGTCGTTCAACATCTATTTCAGAAAAGGAATAATCAGCCTCTTTGCTTTTTTCCTTAATCTCTGAAACAAAATTGTCAAAACTGCTGATTTGCGCATCTACAATGATTTTGTTGTTTACAGAAACTTGTTTTAAATCAATTTTTCCCTCAACAGCGGTCTTATTACAATCAAAATCAAGTATGTTTTGAGTTGTTCCAAAATACTCGTCCAGACTTTTTAAAAACAATGATTGCCATAAATGTGGAGGGGTGAGGGTATTAAAATCGGTCCGATGAAGAAAAGTTGTTTCGAGTTTTATCGGCTTAACATCTTCTTTTACGCTTGCAAAATAAATCGGAGGACTATTTGGATTTGACGGATCTTTTACATCTCTAATATGTTCTTTGTTATAGTTTGTGAATATGTATGCCTTGTTAAGAGCCTCTTCTTGATAGTGATGAGCCTCAGGCATTCTTTTTATTCGTCCGATGATTTGTGTATGAAAAGAAGGACTCGTAATCTCTCTAAACATAACCAATATATCTGCCCTTGGACAATCCCAGCCGGTAGCCGGTGCAACCTTAAAAATCATAAAATTCACATCATTATTATTCTGCTCAATAAATTCAAGATTTTTTTTCTCACCTGACAACCATATTGCTATTTCCGAATCCTTGACTCCCTTTTTTGTGAGGTATGACAAAACCAAATCTTTCTTATTCGACGAGACATCTTCTCTATCTTTCTCATCACTTGGCAACTGTATCAGAACAAGCGGATTTATATCCAACCCGAGTTTTTCATAAGTTTTTTTCAGCTCTGTTCTTTTTTTATAGGCCAATTCAAGCATAAGTTCATCTTCTGTCAAAGAATCATCCTTTAACGAATTAATATCTTCTTCAGTTTGTATGATAATTTTATCCTTTATCAATCCGCTATCAATAACATCCTCTTCAAGAACTTCCACAAAACCGGCTTTTTTGTGTCTTATATCACTTATGCTCGGTTCATCT
>CAZIVG010000147.1:0-4455 GCA_964542595.1 uncultured Muribaculaceae bacterium
CTCTCAAAATAATTCTGGGACTAATCAAATCAATAACTTCTTTTGCAAGTGTCGAATCAGCTTCGGTATGGGCTTCGTCAATAATCAAAACCAAGTCTCGTTCTTTTCTTGTATTTTTAATATATTCATCAAACAAACCATACTCTCCACCGGTTTGTTCGTTTTCTTTACGCAATATCCTCGATTCCTTATCCGACCCCTTAATTTTCGACCAATTTATAAAAAATATATTATTTTTGTACAGTTTACCTTCAGACAAGTCCGAAACATCCTTCAGTCTCATGTCTGTACCGTCATTAAAATAATCGTAAAATTTCTTTTTAGACTGGGAATAAGAATCATCACCCCCGAAAGAAATCCACAAATAAGCTTTGTCGTCGCTGAATTGATAATTGTCATCAAGACCTCTTAAAAATTCAGCCATCATAATAGTTTTCCCTGCTCCGGTCGGCGCTTTAAAAATCAATGGCAACAGATAGTTCCCTGTTCTCCACAAATTCAGAAAGGTTAAACTCAAATCGTCGATCGCTGACTTTTGGAAATCTTTCAGTGCAGGCATTTTAATTATCCTTTAAGGTTAAGTTAATTTCATTATACATCTCAATTATCGGTTCAGGAATATCTTCAATCGAAATATTTTCATTCAAAAAGCTAAAAAGCTTTTTGTCTATCCTGCCATAACTGAAAAGATAAAGGGCAGTTTCTGTATTTTGAATTTTCTCTGTCAATTCATCGAATCTGCTCAAATCTTCTTTGAAATAGATTGCAGTTTTTCTATCCGTTTTGTTATTCGAAAAAAGTTGATACCACTCGTTTGTTTCGATTTCATTGAAGGTATTTTCTTTCATTGCAATCATTTGACCGACTTTTTCGGTCAAAGCTAATCTTTGCTTATCGTTAATCCGATTGATTTTGTCAACAGGAACAAAATCTGTTTTAAAATACTTCAGATTCCCGCCAAGCCCTTGAACAAACTCACCGTTTCCATTTTTCTTGTAACCCTTGATGATTTTCTCAATTCTGGGATAGCAAATATCGCTGCAGATATTGTTTTCGTTGTTCGTGCAAAGTATAAATTTTCTGCGTCCACCATCTTCTTTATTCAAAGCCAGAACGGCATCCGCTGTCGTACCCGAACCTGCCGTAAAATCAAGCACAAGCGCATTCTTATCCCCTCCGAGAGAAATCAAATCCTTAATCAATTCCAATGGTTTCGGGTTGTTAAACTTTTTTTCTCCAAAAAATTGTTTTAAACGGTTCGTCCCGTTTCCGCTGCTGTATTCGGGTTTGTAAAATATTGTTTTCGGCTTTTTCGTGGGTAAATCACCCAACTCAGGCCTTTGTTTTTTGTACAAAGAGTATCCGTCTCGCCCATCAACCACAATAATATCATCTTTTTCTTCACAAACTTTTGAATATTGCCATCTCCAAGATGTTTTCACATTATCGGACTTCGGAAGCAAGAAAAAGCAGCCCGATTTTTCATATTTTTTTTGCAGCTTTGCCAAATATTCATCATCAAAAGTTTTTTCATCTTTGTTATAAATATTTTGATATTCTTCTTTTGTTATCGTTGCAATTTTTTTCGTTTGCTTGTCAATCAAAATAGGGAAATAAGAATGCGGCCTTCTTTCTCTGGGTGCATCTTCTCCCGTACGCTTAAGAGTGGCTCCTTTTTTGAAATAACCTTTTTCGTCCTCTTCCCAGTTTTTCAAGGCTTCTTCATCAATACAAAATTCGTTTATACTAGCCAGTGTCTTGTTTTTTGCATAAACAAAAGTATATTCATGCGTCCCCGCAAAACCAAACTCATCTTGATTCCCTTTTAAATTCATTATCGTCGGAAGAATCGCAATTTTGTTTTCTTCTCGAAAGATTTTGTCACACAACAGCTTCAAGTTCGCCTGTTCGTTATCGTCTATGCTTATGAAAATCACCCCGCTATCTTTCATAAGATTTTTTGCCAATTTTAGTCTCTTTTCCATAAAATTGAGCCACTTTGAATGACGATAACCGTCCTCTTTGTCAACAAAACTATCATTGTATTTGAAGTCTCTATTCCCTGTGTTGTAAGGCGGGTCTATGTATATTATGTCGATTTGCCCTTTGTGAGTGTAGTTCAAAACTGCCAACGAATGGTAGTTGTCCCCTTCGATTAGGATATTGAAATCAGAATCATCGGTTTTGATTTCCTTCTCTTTAACATATTCCAGCACGGGAATATTATTTTCACAGTCAAAAACGACTTGCTCGGGTTCTTTTTCAGCATCCCAAGACAAGCCGTATTTTTTGATAGAAAGCTCTTTTTCTTGCTTGTTTAAAAGCGCAATCAACTCTTCTTTTGTGAAATTAGTATAATTTTTTCCCATTTACTCACTTTAATTCGTTCATATCCTATAGGAATTTTAATATAAACATAATATCAGAGGTATCAGGTTTTTTAAAAGTTATTTTTCTTGCTCTTTTCTGCTTCTGTGTTCGTCTTGCAGGTATGCAACCCAGAATAAAAGAACCACAAAAACCAGCGCTCCAACGATATTACCCAAAGTCACAGGTATAAGATTGTTCAAAAAGAATGATTTTACATTTAAAGAAGCAATCTGCTCTGCGCTCAAACCTGATGAGGCAACGATTGCTGCCTGATTCTTAATAAACAGCCCGTTTGTAATGAAATACATATTCGCAATACTATGTTCATATCCCGAAGCAACGAATGTCGTAATCGGGAAGAAAATAGCAAAGATTTTACCGATAACGTGTCTGGAAGAAGAGGCCATCCAAATTGCCAAACAAACGAGCCAGTTACACAAAATACCTCTCGCAAAAGCTTCAACAAAGGTAAGATTAACTTTTGTATAAGCAGTGTTCAACCCCAAAACACCAAGCGCTTCGTGAGCATTGTGAGAACAACCGGAATAATAAATCAAAGCAGCCAAAACAACTGAACCTATGAAGTTTCCGGTATAAACAAGAGTCCAATTTCTGACAAGACGCCAAATGCTTGTTTTTTTCTCCATTACAGAAAGCACCATCATAACATTCCCGGTAAAAAGCTCCGATCCTGTTAAAACAACCATCATAAGCCCTGTAGAAAATATCATCGCTCCGACTAGTTTTGCAATCCCCCAGCTGAGGTTTTCAGCAGTACCGGTCATCACAGTAAGTGAAACCTGCGCCCCAAAAGCAATTAAAGCCCCTGCAGCAATTGCCAACACGAAAGTTTTTGTTTTTTTATAATTTGCCTTCGAAGGCATCACCGAATCGCATAATTCGTGCGCAACCCCACCGGGGGTAATACAATCCTTGGTGTCCAAGTCACCTTGTTGTTGATTTTCCATTGTCATTTTTGTTTCCTCTTTGTGTATAAATCAAGAGTCGCATTGCGCGGCACAAAAAAATTCTATACCTAAAATTTTTTTGTACAACATTTTTTTTATTCGAAAAAACTTTCAAATTGGTACTTGCATTTTAAATTTTTAGTTTCATAATTGTGTACATCATGACATTAATAACATCAGCCATTTTGGTTTACACAATCGGTGGCATCTTACAGTTGTTTTTGACAGAAAAAAATAAATGTAACCTGCTTATTATAACAAATTTTGTTGCAACGGCGCTTCTGACATTGCCGGTTCTTGCTGCTCTTTTCGGTGGAATCACACAGGAATCTTCCTTGTGGATGGGTATGCTTATTAAAACAGCAACATTCAGACTGGATTCATTGAGTGCGTTTTTTGTTTTAATCATCGCCGGAGTAAGCTTTTTGGGAACGATTTATTCAAAAAGTTACCTTGCGCCTTATATAGAAAAAGGTAAAAAACTCGGCTCGCACCTGTTTTTGTTTAATCTTTTCATTGTTTCAATGATTCTCGTAGTACTCTCACAAAATATTCTTTTCTTTTTGATAAGCTGGGAAATTATGAGTTTTTCATCGTTCCTGTTGATGATTTTCGAAAGCGAAGAAAAAGAAGTCCGCCAATCAGGAATTAATTATCTGATAACAATGCATATCGGCGTAATGCTTTTGTGCGTGGGTTTCATTTTAATGTATTTAAAAACAGGAAGCCTCGATTTCGCTTCTTTCAACGGAAAAATCAGCGAACTTGTTTTCGCAATAATGTTCATCGGTTTCGGAATAAAAGCAGGGTTCGTTCCGCTTCACAGCTGGCTCCCAAAAGCTCACCCCGTCGCACCGACAAACATTTCCGCATTGATGTCCGGAGTAATGATAAAAACAGGGATTTACGGCATTTTAAGAATACTATTCCTTATGGAAAAACCAACAATAACAATTGCATATTGCGTTTTGATAATCGGGCTTTTATCTGCATTTTTCGGAATTCTTTACGCCATCGCACAAAGAAACTACAAAAAAATGCTTGCTTATTCTTCAATCGAAAACATCGGAATTATCACAATCGCAATGGCAGTCGGAATGCTAGGAATCGCATATTC
>CAZIVG010000148.1:0-4393 GCA_964542595.1 uncultured Muribaculaceae bacterium
ACACAACCGTTAAAATTGACGGGCAACAGCGCCAGGTGAATAATTATTCGGGGTTTATGAGAGATTTTCCGACGCTGAATTTCACAAAAGACTACATCTTGAAAAACTTTCCCAAAGGCACAAATATCAGTGAATTCGGCTGTTCTTTGGGACAAAAAACATACAGCCTTTTAATGCTTTTAGAAGAAAATAATAAAAACAAAAAATATAAATTCACAGGTTATGACTTCCCCGAGGTAATAGAAAAAGCAAATTTAAAGATTTACACTGTCGAAAAACATTCTAAATTCGAACAGGTGCTTTTCCCTGATTATAACGAAAACAATATCTATTCATACAATGATGTCACAGAAAAACAGGCAAAAGAAATTCAAAAATCGTTTAAGAAATATTTTGAACCCTATGTTCCGAGCAGTGGATCCTTTCAAAAAAGTCTCGCTGAACTTAGGGAGGACGTTTACAACGCAAAAGACGAAAAAACGAAACTTCAGGCGAGAAAAGACTATGTTTATGCAAAATTAAAAAAAGACGGCAAAACTGTCTATTCTGCCAAAGCAGGTGTTGATGAAGAGCTGATTCAATTCAAACCCGGCGATATAAAAGATGTTGATAAAATCCTTGAAAGAGGACGTTCAGGGGTGATTGTTTTTCAAAACGCGCTTTACCACATACTTTCAGGTGGATTGGCTTACAATAAAAAAGAAATGACAAACCTCGACGATGCTGAACTTGTCCTCAGAAAAGTGTGCAAAATGCTGCCGCCTAGAGGAATTTTTGTACTGGGGAATCTCTCCTCCGATCACATGGTTGATGCGAGCGATTCTGCAGATTTCTATCTAAAATATCAGGATGGACACAGAATCAGAGTTTTTGATTCTTCACCGGTGCATAAAGCCTTGAAAATGAACGGAATGGAGCCTGTTTTTTATGAAAAAGTTCCTGATAAATTCTACATCGGCTTAAAAGAAGATCTTTGGCTGCCGTCAGTTTGGCGAAAAAAGCCCATTCTTAATTAGGCGATAAACCCTCTTGTACGCTGTGCCAATTCATCTTTTGTTATTTTTCCGTCACCGTTTTTATCAAGCCCTCTGTTTGATTCATAATAACTATTGCCCTCGCCTTTTACCGCGAGAACCTCTCGGCCTGCTCTTGCCGGCAAAAAGACCAGTGTGTATAAAGTGCCTGCTCCGATTTTGTCATCAGATTTAAAACCTGCATTGGATTTCGCCTGAGTCAGATATTTCTCTACATAAACAAGCTGCTCTTCAGGACTCATTGCTTTGAGTTTTGAAGTTGTTGTGCCTAGGCTTTTCGCTGTTTTCGGCATAAATTGAATCAAGCCGGTTGCATTGCTAGATTTGTTAACCGCATCGGATTTTATTCCTGACTCAGAATTCATTACGCCCATTAAATCGTTCGGATCACAGTTCAAACGTTGAGCGATTTGCACGACTTTGTTGTAAAACTCATCTGACAAATTAGGTTTTTTGCCTTCCCATTTTTCTTTCAATTCCTTTGAGTCGTAAGAAAAATTAGAAGTATCTTCATCAGAATAATTTTGGTTATTATTTTCAAACGCTGACAAATCAAATGTCATCGGTTTGTAATTCGCAAGGATTCCGAGAATCTGGGTCCATGCCTGCTGCTGAAGATTCTGTGCAAACATATCTCCCATCGAGCCTTGCATCGGAAGAGTCGGCGGGAATATGCCTGAGCCGAGACTGAAATTTTGAGACATTGCAGGCATGTTGAATAATGAGCCTGTCATTGCGGGAGTCATCCCTGAATTAATCATTGAGAAACCGCCGCCTTGAAAAAGCAGTGGATTGTTGAAATTCAAGCTGTCGAGTGGATTAATTCCTGACATGATGTTCCCTTATAAATATCCTATATTTATATAAAAACATTTCGTCAGGGAAAATTGCCTTTTTGCTAATTTCTCGGCGCCAATTTGTCGGCAAGCGGAGTTTTTAAGGTTCCGTTTAAAGATTTGTCAATTTCACGAAGTTTTTTAGAGATAATCTCCATTTCCTGCGTCCAAACGAAATTGTCCAAAACATATTTTTCACCGAGTGAAAAGTCTTTTGAAAGTTGGATTCTGACAATTTCCGAGAGCATTTTTTTCGCAGTCGGAATCATTTTTTCCATATCAATTTCGAGTAATCCGTCATCATTCAGCCAAACGGCCTTGTTTTCAAGGAAATATTTTGACTGCATTACAGTTCTGACTCTGTGAGCCTGACTCAGATTCGGCTTCGCCTTGAGGAAATTGTCAGCGGCATAGGTGACAATAATCTGGTTTTTCTCTTCTTCGCTGTACATACCCAGTTCGACCAAAATATCCAAAAGTGCCAAAGAACCCATGTCAGCCTTGTTTTCTTCGATAATGTTTTTGTATTTTCCAAGCGCCTCTGTTCCCGAATTCGGTCCGAGTGAGTGAACGTTTTCATGCCCGATGGTGAACCAGTGGTCGGCTTCTTGGTTATAAAATTTGTGAAACTCTTTGGCAAGCGTCGTATCGAGCCTTTTTTGGCGTTTTTCTTTCGCCTCGGGGCTTGTGCTGATTCTGATTTGGCGGTGATAAACATTTCTTCTGCCTCCGCCGATTGCCAAAGACGGCTTGTCGTTGTTGGGAAGGTTTTGAGCAAGCGTAATCCCGCCTCGGTAAGTCCCCTCATCCCCTCGCAGCGTCACAATATCAACATCCACCATTGTTTGTTTTCCGTCATCGCCTTCGTTTATGTTTTGTTCATATTCGTCTGTGAAGGGCATGTGCTTTGCTAGGACAGGCATGTATTGTTTTATCGCAAGCAGTTTTTCCGTTCCTTCTTTGTTGACAATTCCGACTCTTATCCCGAGAGAGTCTTTTGAAATCGGCTCGATACCGTTTTCATCAAGAAGCTTTTTGAGTGTTTCATTTTCGACGACCGAGCCTGTCATTTCATCAGCATACTGTTCTCTGGAAATCGTGAATTCCAAAGGCGTGTCTTGCAATTCCGCCCATTTTTTGTCGGCATAAGCGTCGTTTTTCGGATTGTTTTCAGAAAGAGCAATCGCTTGAAGTTTCAAAAATTTGTTGAATTCTTCATTTGTCGAAACCTCCGCAGCCGCTTCCAATTCGTCAGCGATTTGTGAAAACTCTTCACTGAAATATTCAGTATAATCAACGCCTTTGAGCTTTTCACCGTCTCGAACAACCATTGAGCGCTGGTTTAGAATCGTTTTGACCTCTTCGATTTCGTTATTTTTAATCATTTTTATCAAAATTTCGTGGAACTCTTCCTTGCCCAAGTCCGCAGGATAAAAGCCTTTCCCGCTCAACTCCGTTTCACCTTTTGCGAGGAATATTTTGTTCGCTTCAGAGTCAACCGCGTTCATTCCGATTTGGGCATTGAAAAGGGCAAACGTCATTTTTGCGTCTTCGCTGCCTTTTGCAACTTCTTCTTCCAGGAATTTTTTAAACTCAAGATTCTTGTGGTTGTCTTGTTTCATAAAAACTTTATCAATGATGTTCGCGGCTTTTACGAGGTGAGCCAAGGCCTGTTTGTCGCCTTGTTCGAGCGATTCGTATTCTTTCGAATCTTCTTTCAACATCTCTTTTGGGATGAGACAGTCTTTTGAGGTTCTTTTAACCAGTTCTTCGTGTGTAAGACCCAATTCAAACATATTAAACTCCTTATTTTTTAATCAAAAATGCGTATCTATCGTTTTTGTACTCCAAAAAGTCGCTTTTAACAATCCCTTTTTCTTCGTATTTTATTTCAAGTTGTTCAAACAGTTCTTTTTGGGCGTTCGCTTCGTGTTCTCCTTGGTTAATGATAAGCATTTCGCCGCCTTCATTCAAAAGCGAAAATGCGTGAGACAAAAGCTTTTTAGGCATAAATAATCTCTCAGGCAACCCCCAATAGCGAAGCGGTGCCATCGTCACAAAAGGCAAAAACCAGATTATGAAGTCATATTTTTTGTTAATCGACAGCAAGTCTGTGCAGTGATAAGTCGTTTTCGGGAGATTTTTTGTATAAAATTTTGAAGTTTCATAGCGAGAATAAAGATTTGTGTAAAGTCGGTGCGCATCAATTTCCACCCCGTCAAGTTCAAAATCTTCGCAGAAAGATTCAAAAAATTGATGTTCGCCTTTTGCATAAAACCAATTTTTCGAGCCGATGTCTAAAACCCTCGCAAAATGTTTCTTTTCGGTTGAAAATGAAGTGCTGAGAATGTCGAAAGTATAGAGATTTTCAAGATAATTCCTCATCAAATTTTTTTCGTTTTTTTCAACAAAATTCTTCCGAGAAAGTTTTAGTCTTTCTCGAAGAAAAAAATCTAAACTGTTTTTCAGGTTTTCAATCATATTATTTCAACAGAATAATCAACAGCGCACCCGCAATCATTA
>CAZIVG010000149.1:0-4381 GCA_964542595.1 uncultured Muribaculaceae bacterium
TGTGCTTGTTATAGCACTTGAAATTAATCGGTGTATGGTTTTTATATTTATTATTGTATGAATAAGATGAAGATAGATTCAGCATATTTCTTTTAAAACAGGTGAATGAAAAAATTTGCTAGTTAGGGTTATTTATTAAACAAAAATTTAATGTATAATAAGAAAACTATGGTAAGGAGTCCGTTTTGACATTTTTCGATTTCTCAGTTGAATACAAAAAAATTATTGAGCCGATTGAAAACGATTTCGAAAAACTCGACTGCTTCCTTGAAGAAATGGTTTTTTGTCCTTCGAAAAACGAAAACCAGATTGTTCCGATAATCAAAGAATTCCTTTCTCGCAAAGGGAAAAGAATAAGAAGTGCATTGATTTTCTTGTTCATAAGGGCGCTTGGGAAAGACGTTGATGATTTCTGCTTAAAACTCGCGCTGGCAACGGAGTTGATACACAATGCAACATTGATTCACGACGATATAATCGACTGTTCGTTGATTCGACGAGGACGCAACACTCTGAACTTTGATTATGACAGCAAACTCGCAGTCCTTGCGGGGGATTATCTTCTGGCTGAAGTGCAGTCAATGCTTTGTGAAATCGATGATTCGCGAATAAGAGAGGTTTATTCCCAATCTGTCTCGAACATCCTGAAAGGAGAGCTTGACCAGTATTTCAACCGTTTTAAGCTTTTGAGTATTGAAAAATATATTGAAAAATCAAAAAATAAAACAGCGAGGCTTTTTGAGTCAGGTCTTGTTTCTGCATATTTATACAAAAACGATGACACAAGCTTTTCTCAGTCAGTGAAAGACTTTGCACTGAACTTCGGGATAGGGTTTCAGATTGACAATGATTTGAGGAACTTTGAAAACGAAGAGAAATTTTCAGAAGATTTTTCAAACGGTGATTACAGTGCGCCGATTATTCTTTATGGAAAAGAAAAGAATATAACCGATGTTAAAAATGTAAAAAAACTTTTAAAAGACATAAAAAAGACCGACGCAATTGGAAAAACAACAGATTTGAAAAAACATTACTTTGGGTCGGCTATTGAAAATATAAGTTTTCTTGGGGATAATCAATACAAGCAGGCAATCGTAAATTTGTGCAAGCTCTTTCAGGAAAACAGCGGGCATTAAAATATAGAATCGGATAGAAGTTGATGGACGAGAAATTAAAACAAAAAATCATAGCAGGATTGAAAGAAACGGTTGAAACGGTTGTTTTTGTCGTTGTGATGGTAGTAGTCATCAGATTTTTTATCGGCGAAATCCGTTGGATTCCGTCAGCGTCAATGCGCCCGACCCTTATCGAAGGTGACAGGATTTTTGTGGAACGTTTTTCGAGGTTTTATTCCACTCCGAAAAGAGGCGACATAATGGTTTTTTACCCGCCAAATGAAGAAATAAAATCTGACCCGATGTCTGTATTCGCAAGGCTGACAGGCTTTTTCTGTAAAGACGTTGCGTACATAAAAAGAGTAATCGGCATTCCCGGTGACAAACTGGAAGTCAGAGAGTTTTCAAACGGAAAATTCAAAGTTTTCATCAACGACAAACCAATAAAAGAAAATTATATAATGAGTGATGACGACTACATTTCCTGCTCTTCGGATATGTTTTGCGGACCGATGAGAATCCCTGCGGGACAGTATTTTATGATGGGAGATAACCGAGGAAACTCCCAAGATTCAAGGTTCTGGGGCTTTTTACCGAAGGAAAGATTCATCGGGAAAGCTGTGTTTTTGTTCTGGCCTCCGACAAGGATGAATGTTTTTCAAACGCAAAAATACTAAAAAAAATTAAACAAAATCAGCCCTTGCTTCTGATAAGATTTTCAAAAATATGATAAACATCCTCTGTATAACGTCTCGCTTCACTCGAAGTGTTGAAGACACCGTTCCAGTGTTTTTCGCATTCTTGATAACCTACAGGACTCCACATTTCCTTTTTGTTATCCATCATTTCTTTTGTGTTTGTATAAGTCGATAGCGGGAAAATATCGTGAAGCTGCATAAAAGACGGCAGCTTTTTGTGAGTCTCATCATAAGCAAAAAAGCAGGAATTGAGACGGCTTAAGCGTTGTTCAAAGCTTGCCTCGCCGCGGTCATTGTCATTTGAAACTTCAGGCCCTGCGGCATAATCTTCCAGCCATTGGTCTCGTGACTCCCAAAGCACGCTGGAAAAGTCATCAGCCTTGCCCCAATCTGTTCCTGCTGTGAAACCAATATCTTTGTAACTGTGGTTTTTGTAGCATTTTTCTCCGATGAAAGCAGCTTCGGGTTTGTGTGCATTTTGCCTGATTTCGTGGAACATTTGGGCAGTTTGCCACCACTGCGGAGGGTCACCGAGGTTTTGGGTCATACAGCTTTTGTCAATCGTATGTTTTGCGCTGTCAAAATAAATCGCATCAAAGCCCAATTCCAACCCCCAGGTGCAAGCGTCAACGTAAGACTTTCTATCGTTAGGGTTGTTCCAGTCAAAATCTCTTCCACGGATTTTCAGTTCTCCTGCCAGCATCGGCATTCTGAAACCTGTCTTGAATCCCATTAAATGAGCAAGGTCGTTAAAGGCCTTTACTTGCTCGTCTGCGCCCATTTTGCAAAAAAGCCCTTCTGACAGAAGTGTCTCGCTTATTTGACGGTCAGTGTGAAGATCCGAACCGTAAAGACCGCCATCTTCGCCCCAAGGCGTAGGATAAAGCTGTGAAAGTATAAGGCAATTTGCGAAAGAATCCGCTGACGTTGGGATTGCAGGCAAAAGCTTCATCACGCCGTAAAGTCCTTCTGTAGCCTTGCCGTTTTCGTATTTTGCAAGGATTCTGGGGTTCACTTCTATATAATTCGCTTTTCGTCCCCAGTTTCGTCCAAAGTCAGGGGACTGGATGTTCGAGGGGATTTCTCGCTGATTTGTAATCGTCATAATAGACTGGATTGCCTGCTCGGGAGTTCTTTTTATCACTTCTTCAATCGGGGCATAAACCCATTTTTTCTTGTCGACCTGATAAGTATGCTCATTCGTCCAATTGTCAGTATAAATATTGTTCCGATTCGTCAGGTTCCAAAAAAGTTTTTTGACAGGCTGAGGGTCACCGTCATAACCCTTAAAAGAAATTTTTCGAGAAATTTGCATCCGATTTAACAGCGCTTTGTTTTCATCAAACAGCGCAAAATCATTTGTCTTAATCGGCATGGTTTTAGCTTTCTCTCTTTCTTTGCGAAAGCAATCACAGCTTCTCCCCAGACCTGCCGAATTTAGTGCAGTAATTTTCATTGGCATGATATTAGTAAAACACAAACAAGATTTTTTTTGCTATTTTTAAAGCTATGTCTGCCAAATTTACAAAAAAAAGGTTTTGAGGGATAATGTTTATTGAAAAGTTAAATAGGCTGGTAATAAGGGGGGAATGAGTTTATGAAAAAGATTTTAGTTTTGGTATTGTTTTTGGCTATGGCAACGATGAGCGCACCTTCAGTAATGGCGGGTACTCACGGCGTGGACAGACAGGTTTCCGGAAAATCTATCGCAGGCGGCTTGGCGTCATTGTTGATTTGGCCCGGTATCGGACAAATGGTTAACGACCAAAAAACAGACAAAGTCGTGACTCACGCATTGCTCGGATTGACAGGTGTTTTCAGATTCTGGTCTTGTTATGACGGAATTGCAAACCGTAACGGCGGCGTTTGGCAAAACAGAATTTAGAATCGCAACTTTTCGATAATTGTAAAAAACTGGACTTATTAAAAGGTAAAGTTAAAATTAAAATATGAAAAAGATCTTTTCGGCGTTAATTTTAATAATCTTTTTGGTGAGTCCTGTTTTTTGCGGAAACTTTGACGTTCAAGCGGCCTCTGCAACGAACAATGAATTGCCTGATTTGCCGATGCTTCCGACTTTGGATGTCTATAGAGACGGACCGATTGACGCGTTTTCGCCGTCTTCGACCCCTGCACAAATTGCACAACCAAAACCGCAAGCACCCTCACAGCCCAAACAGGTACCTACAGAAGCACAAAAACCTGTTCAACAAACAAAAACAACTCCCGCACAAAAACCCGTTCAACCACAAAGTAAAGTGTCATATATTGTTCCGAAAGGCAAAAAATTCAAAGTCCGACTCGAACAGGCTGTTTCGGACAAAACGCCCGTCGGCACACGGCTTTCTTTTGTAAGCATTTATCCTGAAACGTCGAGATTTATAACTATTCCCGCGGGAACGGTTTTCAAAGGCAGGGTCACAGACTCCCACCCGCCTTACATCACAGGAAACGGAGGGTTGGTTGTAATCAATGTTGACCAAATGGTTTACAACGGAAAAACATACGAAATCGACGCAAAAATCAGCATTGCGAACGAAAAAAGAGTATTTTTGAACAACATAAAAG
>CAZIVG010000150.1:0-4357 GCA_964542595.1 uncultured Muribaculaceae bacterium
TGAAGAACAAATGCTTTTTGAAATCAATTATGCAATTTCTTATTTTGACAAGTTGAAAAAAGACTGTCAATATTACCTCGGAAAGTCATGCAATCTTCCCCAAGATTGGTTTCAGGTTTTAAATGTTTACAAAGACTTTCTGGTCTCTAATAACTTTTTGGTAAATGCAAAAAGCACTTCTGATATTATTTTGCCGAAAGAAATCAATAATCTTTCAAAAGAAAATTTGGAAACAATTCTTTTTGAAATTGAGTCAGTTACAAAGTCAGGTGAGCTCAAGGACTTGTTCAAAATTAAATTTTTAATTTTAGATTAAATTGTTAAAAAATATTTACATATGCCTGAAAACCAACTATACTGACTGATAGTATAGTATGACTTGGCAAAAATTGGCGTTTCAAATTAAAGTTTAACCTCAAAATCCCGACTAAAATACTAAGTTACCAGGGATGAAAGGTGTGCGAAAATTATGTTTAACAAAAGTCTAAAAATCGGTGAAGGGCAGAAAAATGATTTGACTAAAGTTTCTCAAGAAGGTATTTCTCTTGAAGAACTGGCAAAGAAAAACAAAAAACTCATTGATATCTTCAAGGCTTTTGATTTAAACGGTGATAATAAACTTAATGACATAGAATTGGCCAAAGCAATGGACGCTTTTTCAAGACTTGATGATGGTGATGGAAAACTTTCAAAGAAAGAACTTGAGCAAGGCGCGAAAATGTTTAACGATGCATCCGGTCTCGATGTAAAAGGCAACGATCTCAAATCTTTTATTAAAGAAGTTTTGAAACTTACGAAAGATGATGCAAAAGTCAACACGCAATCAAGAATTCAACTTGAAAACAATCTTCAAGAAATGAAAGCGAATGCAGTCGTGAAAACTCCTGCTGTAGAAACTCCGCTTGTTTCAAACGGTGAACTAAAGGAGCCGGTAAAAAAAGAGCCAGAAACTTTTGATTATACAGTTCAAAACGGAGAAAGCTACAACGGCCTTATAAAAAGAATTTTAAAAGAACAAGGCATTGAGAACCCAACTAAAGAAGATATTGCAAAAGCAAAAGCTGAGTTTGAAAAAAACAACCCGGGAGCGGTTAAAAAGAACGCAAAAGGCATTGAATTCTTAAATGTTGGAGCAAAAGTGAAAATAGGAGCTGATTTGGGCGACAAAAACAACGCTGACGAGCAGATCGGTAAGTATGCTGATGAGGCATCAAAACGTGATGAGGTAAGAAAAGAAAATGCAAAATACAATACGGATGCCTTTTATCGTAACAAGGATGGTAGTGAAGGAAGACATCTGAAACTTAAACCAACCGGTGAAAAAGCTGAAAATGGAAGATATTGGGCTGTTGATAAGCAGGGTAATAAATATCTTATTGCCCACGACGGTACGATTCTTGACTCTGCAAAGGTAGCGAAAAAAGATGCTGCAATTTCAGGAGTGAAAGAAAGAGCAGGGGCTGTTAATACTTTGATTTCTCAATTTAATACAGCAAAAAAATCATTTGATGCTCAGGTTGCAAAAGATGGCTGGGCGGCAAATACTGCAGACGCCATAAGCGGTTTCTTTGGTTCAACAAATACTGAAGACAATGTCAGAGCTGATATGGATGCTTATAAGAAACAACTTAACGGATTGAAAGATGCTTTGATGAGCGGTGATGAAAGTAAATTTAAGGCCAAATTTAAAGAGATTTACGGAGTTGAATACAATGCAGCCGCATTAAAAGACTATGAATCAAATCCTACAGCAGAAAACTATAAAAAAGCTTTTGGTGATAAGCAAGATATAGGCGCCAGGGTGGCAAAATATAACGAATCACAAGAGACTGGCGGAAAAGTTGTTAAAGGTGTTACAGTAGGTGTAATTTCTGGTATAGCAGCAGTTGCTACAGGCGGATCATCGCTTTTGGTCACAGCAGCAGTTGCCGGCGGTTCAACTTTCGTCGCCAGTACAGCCGCTGAAACAATTGACCTTGCAACGAACGATATTGACGGTGATGTCAATGCTGAAAATATGGGCAAAATTGTAGAACAGGCAAGTACAGAGGCCTTGTTCTCAGCAACTACGGCGGGTCTATTAAAAGGCGGATCTTCACTTTGGTCAAAAGGTGCAGGAAAAGTAATTTCAGGTACAGCCGATGATGCAGTAAATGCAGGACAAAAAGGATTGCCCAGTCTTGTTTCAGGTACAGCCGATGATGCTGCAAATGCAGGAGCCAAAGCAGGTGCTAAGGCAGGACAAAAAGGATTGCCTAGTCTTGTTTCAGGTACAGCCGATGATGCTGCAAATGCAGGAGCCAAAGCAGGTGCTAAGGCAGGACAAAAAGGATTGCCCAGTCTTGTTTCAAACACAGCCGATGATGCTGCAAATGCAGGAGCTAAAGCAGGTGCTAAGGCAGGATCCAATGCAGGAGCCGGAGCTAAATTTTCGTCAGGGATTGGTGAAGAATTATTAAAAACAGATCTAGGCTCAATTACTTCCAAATTGGCATCGAAAACCGCACTCTCTCAGTCTGAAAAGTCTGCTCTGGAGAAACTTACAGATATGCCTTATGAAAAATTAATGAATATGACTAAGGCTGAATACAGAAAATTGGCTGTAAAATTCCATCCTGATAAGTGGTCAAAAGGATCTCCTGAAGAGATTGCAAAATCACAAGAAATGTTCCAATTAATAAATAATATTTTTAATAAATTATTCTAAAATGAAAAAGAGCCGCCTTTATTGAAAAAGACGGCTTTTTTATTAAAAGCTAATCATCAATCGGCAATGTAATCACATACTTGTGGCCGGACTGTTGTTTTGTGACTTTATCAGCTTCGATTTTTTCAGGCAAAACAAAACTCTGTGAGAACGCATAAACCTTCTCGCTGTTTTTCTCAGTTTTGTCCTCTTCACCGGATATGCTGACTTTGTTTGATTTTATGTCGATTTTGATGTTATCAGGGTTATCGTTGAAAGGCTTAAGGTCGATTATGATTTTGTAAGCGTCATTTTCGTCGTCTTTATAAGTCTCAACAGGGCTTTTGACGTTAATCATAGCATTGTAATGCATCGGAAAAGTTGTCATTTCATTGAAAAGTTTATCTTGCTCTTGAAGAACCTTGTCTATGCTGTCCATTTTTGAAGGTATGTAGTAAGAATGTCTCATTTGATCGAGAATATAGTACACTGCCAAATAGCAAGCCAAAAACAGTGTAATCAGGATGATTGCGAATTTTAGCCAGTGATGAGCGTTGTGTTCTGCGCAGTGGCATTCTTTGAACTTTTGTTCGTTTTCTTTATTTTCTTCCATGAAATTCCCTTTTCTTTTTTAAATCTCTTACATTCTACTCAAGACCGACGTTTTTTGTATCGCTTATAATGTTTAGTCCAATCGGGGGTTTTTAGAGTTAAATTTGTTTACAATCCTCGTTATAAATTTTCTTTGACCAATTTTGTATGATATAAGTACATTATGAAGAAGATTTTTTCAGTTTTAATAACAGCTTCAATTCTTGTAATTTCGGCCTATCCCGCCTTGTCTGAGGAAATTGGATTGGATGGAATAAAGAAAAACGAGATTCAGTATAAAGCTAAAATAACAAAAGATGAAAAAGATTTGACGATTGACGAAGATACTGCATTGAAAGGGATAGTGAATCTTCAACAGCAAAAAGATATCGAGGATTTGGACTTGCTTTGGAAATCGACTGTCGAAAATAACAATATCATTAAGTTCGCCATGAAAAAGCTTTCTGTCCCTCAAAACCAGCAGCGATACCATTCATCGATTCTCGCAAAATCCGTGTCAGCACTTGTTAACGGTGCATCTTTTTTACCGGCAATGTTTGGTGCAAATTATATGGTTCAGTCTGCTTCATACGCTACGGGAAGGCTTGCGAATAACTACATTGCTAAAACAAATAATCCGAAACAAATGCCTCTTACCGATACCGAGTTGATTGAATTGGCAGGCATGATTGAGTCTTTGCAGGACCAAATTATCAACACTTATTACAATTACAAAATGGCTCTTAACCAAATAAAAGACACAAGACAAAGACTCGTTTTGTATAACAAAAACTATTCTCAGGCTTTGAAAAATGAAAATCAAATGGAAATAATTGTCTCAGGTGCAATGTATGACGATTTGATGTTTGAGGAATTTGTGCTTATGAAAGAAGCAAGAAAGTATCAAATGGATTTGGAAAGGCTTGCAGGAAAGGCTACAGTCGAGAATTTGAATCTGTGTCAGTATGCTTTTAAAAATGAACTTTTTTCTCAAAAGTTGATGAATTCAAAAGCCCCAAGACCCGGAGGGCAAGATGAAACGAAATAAATTCAGGGTTTTTATAATTTTTCTCTGCCTTG
>CAZIVG010000151.1:0-4331 GCA_964542595.1 uncultured Muribaculaceae bacterium
ATCCTCAGAATGATTAAACGAATAGAGAAATATGAAAAGTCATTTGAGAGATGTACAAAACCTGCTTGATGACAGGGGAATAGACATCCAAAAAGTCGGAATTAAAAACGTTGATGTTCCGTTAATAATACAAAGAAAAGGACAAGAAAATCAGGTTGTGTCAGCCACAGCCCAAATTTGTGCATCCTTGGATATGAATTTTAAGGGAACTCACATGTCTCGTTTTATGGAAATTTTGAACGAGTGGAGAGAAAAAGAACTCCTCGGAGTTGACATAAAAGGCTGCCTTGAAGCAATCCAAGAAAAACTCGACGCTAAAAGCGCTCAAGTAAAATTTTCTTTCAAATATTTTATTGAAAAAGAAGCTCCTGTCTCCGGACAGAAGTCTTTAATGGCTTATGACTGCGTTTTTGAGGGAAATATTGACGAAAACAAATACAAGTTTTTCCTCGGAGTTAAAGTCCCAGTGACAACGCTTTGCCCTTGCTCTAAAGAGATTTCGGCATACTCTGCGCACAACCAAAGAGCAATTATAAAAGTCTTAATAAGTTACGATGAACCTGATCACGTCTGGATTGAGGATTTGGTCTCAGAAATCGAAAAAACAGCCTCCTGCGAGGTTTACCCTCTCTTAAAAAGAGATGATGAAAAATATGTAACAGAACACGCTTATGAAAACCCGAAATTTGTCGAAGACGTTTTGCGAGATGTTGTTTTGATGTTCAGAAACAACAAAAAAATTAAATATTTCGAAGCCGAAGTAGAATCGATTGAAAGCATCCACAATCACAGCGCTTGGGCATACCAATTGGAGTCTAAAAAATAGATGAAAGAACTGTTTAACGAGTACATAAAATCGCTTGAAACCTACATTATGTTTCAAATAAAACAAGAAACTGCTGAACTCGCACCTGAACTTGAAAAAAAAGGTCGGGCACCGATTGCGCTAGCGATGGGCGCTCCTGTTGAACCACCGCCAAAGTTTGTTTACGAAAAACTTGCGAAAGCTTTGGCCGAACCACAGATTCATACCTACTCAACCCCAAGAGGAGAAAACTACTTTCTTGAGGCTGCTGCAAAAAGAATGAAAAACCGCTTCGGAGTCGAGATTGATCCAAAAACAGAAGTATTCTCTCTAATCGGCTCAAAAGAAGGTATCGCAAACTTTATTCGTGCGTTGATTAATCCGACACAAAACGAGGAGGAAAAGGATGTAATTCTGATTCCTGACCCCGGTTATGCGTCTTACAAAGAAATGGTCAAAACCAGTGGCGGAAAAAGCTATCCGGTTGCTTTAACAAAAGAAAACAACTACATGCCTGACTTAATAAAGGTTTGGGATGAAATGAAACACTCAGGAATCGATGAAAAAAAAGTAAAAGCCCTGATAATCAACTACCCTTCAAACCCTCTCGGGGCCTATTGTTCAAAAGAATATTTAAAAAGCGTGGTTGACTTCTGTAAAGAAAAACAAATTTGGCTGATAAGTGACGCTGCTTACTGCGACTTGTATTTTGAAGAAGAAAACAAACCTCAAAGCATACTTGAAATAGAAGGCGCAAAAGATGTTGCGGTAGAGTTTTTCAGCTTCTCAAAACCTTATTCAATGACAGGCTGGAGACTGGGCTGGGTTTGTGGAAATGCAGACGCCATCGGCGCGTTCGCAAAACTTAAATCTACAATCGATACAGGAATTTTCAAAGCAATACAAAAGGCAGGCGCCAATGTTTTGAACTCAGAAGAAGGCGATGATTATATCAAAAATGCCAACAAGTCCTTCAAAAAGAAACAAATGATTCTGGTTGAAGGATTTAGAAAACTAGGCTGGGAAATAAAAAACACAGATATTCCGAATGCGACTTTTTACATCTGGCTCCCAATTCCTACAAAATATAAAAAATCAAAAGACTTTACCGATGATCTCTTAAGAACGTCAGGAATCGTGGCAGTACCCGGCAATGCTTTCGGAGAAAGCGGGGAAGGCTATTTTAGAATCTCTGCAGTTTCAACCGATGAAAAGCTTTTTGAAGTAATTGAAAGAATGGAAAAGGACGGATTCAGATTTGAATAACAAAACAGTTATTGTTGATTATGATGCAGGAAATCTTAAAAGCATCGCGAATATCTTGAAATACGTTGATGAAGACTTTTTGATTTCATCGAATCCGCAAGACTTGAAAAATGCAAAACGATTAATCTTCCCGGGCCAAGGGCATTTTCGTCAGGCTGTGGAAAATTTGGACAGAAAAAATCTCATAGGCCCCATAAAATCAGCAATCGAAGCAGGAAAACCGTTTTTAGGGATTTGTCTGGGGTTACAGATTTTGTTTGAAAAAAGCGAAGAAGCGCCCAACTTTGAGGGGCTGGCGATTTTAAAGGGTGAGGTAAAAAAATTTTCTCAAGGAAAAGTGCCTCAAATCGGATGGAACAAAATAAAAACAACCGCAAACAACGATTACCTTGCGGAAGACTTTTTTTATTTTGTAAATTCATACTATGTCGAGCCGAATGACAAAAACGTTATATCATCGATTACAAATTACCACATAGATTTTTGTTCTTCCATTCAAAATGAAAATCTCACGGCGGTTCAATTTCATCCGGAAAAAAGCGCTCAGGCAGGTATAGATTTTTTCACGTCATGGA
This sequence comes from uncultured Muribaculaceae bacterium, assembly GCA_964542595.1. Classification (GTDB taxonomy): domain Bacteria; phylum Cyanobacteriota; class Vampirovibrionia; order Gastranaerophilales; family Gastranaerophilaceae; genus Limenecus. The sequence goes on from CAZIVG010000151.1 coordinate 2,647, forward strand.
TTGGTAAAACGTAAATTCTGCGCATCTATAAAACCGATTAAACTATTAATGCTGTTTTTAACATCACAATTATTTTTTATTTGTGAAGCTTTTATTTTTAAGTCAAACAAAGCAAAGTCTGTCTCTAAAATATTACGGATGATGCTTGTATTTTCATTTTTCATGTAAATCTCTTCTATTTATTTAAAACTAAAACCCTTATATTTATAAAAACAATTTAATGATCAAAATTTTAAAGTCAAAATATTTTGTAATAATTGTTAACATAAATAAAAAAGTCAGCAAATCTTATTTTTCAGACGTTTTCTCATAGTATGATTCAAAATATCACTCACGAAAATAAAATATCTTTTGGAAGCAGACTGAGACGTAAAAGAATATTGGCAGAAAAATTTCTTGCAGAATACAACAAAACTCACGTGACCAAGAAGTCAAACGCATTTGTGAACGCAAAAATATTACAACATGTAGAAAATGAGTCTTTCTACAATGTTCTGGAAAAAATGCAAAAAACTTCTCAAAAATACAGTGAAATGATTCGCAAATCCAGAGAAGAAATCAGAAAATATGCTCCCTTTAAGGACTATAACTCTTTTATTAAAAAGCTTTCTGAAGAAGTTCAAAAGAACGGACACGCAAACTGCGCGGAACGAAACTACATTTTTCAAGATTTTTTATTAAAAAAGGACTTAAAACCCCATGCTGTATGCATTGCAGCAGTAAACCCCAAAACATTAACTCCGGTTAAAGGCAAAGACCACACGTTTTTGGTTTTCAATCTTAAAAAGAATGCAAAACTAAACGACACCGCAACATGGGGAACAAAAGCAATCGTTGCGGATGCAGACCTTAATATTGTAACTTTGGCAAAAGAAGCAATCGAATATTACAAGCAATTCTTTTCTATCAACGAAAGAAGAGAGTTCGTTGTGTTAAGAAACGCCGATAAAATTAAATTAAACGATAACATTATTTGATTTGTTAAATAATCCGCATTAGTTTATAATCTTGGTATGAAAAAGACACTACTCCTCATTATATTCATAATAGTTACGGCGTTCCCCTGCTTTGCACAGGATTCGGTCGTTTTTTCGCCTGAAACACTAAATGAATTCAGAGAACAAGCCAGATTTTTGTACAACTCAAATAAGCCTGCTGAAAGCCTTCAGGTTTTGTCTAAAATACCGGAAACAGAACGAAATTCCGAAGATTGGCTAATTTTGGCCAATATAGCTCAAGACAGCGACAAGATTGTAGATACAGTTTTTTACCTAAAAAAAGCTATACAAAAAGATGAAAAAAACTACAAAGCTCACTACAATCTCGGAAACCTCTATTTTTCTGACAACAAAGTAAATATGGCAATGGATGAATTCCGAAAATCTGTAAAAATCAAAAAAGATTTTGCCTACGGTTACTACAATTTGGGGTGCTGTTATTTAAAGAAGAAAAGTTATTTTAACGCAAAATATGAATTTGGACTCGCAATAAAATCGAATCCGGAAGAGCATTCATTTTATTACAATTTAGCCTATACATAAAAAATGCTAAAAAAACCTAAAAAGGCAAAAGAGGCGTTAGATATTTACGAAAAATTGATGACTCAATAAAAAAAATAGACAGTTGGGTAATATCGCTGTGATTTTCAACTGAGTAATATGATTATAACATTTAATTACCCAGAC
>CAZIVG010000152.1:0-4273 GCA_964542595.1 uncultured Muribaculaceae bacterium
CATTGTGGCACAGACAATACCTGACCCCAAACACATCAGCGATACACCCCCAATATTGTGTTTGGTAGCACTATTTTTGTCTTTATTATCCTTATCTTCTTTTATGGACTTTTGAAAAGAAAGATTGTTGCTTCTTTTCATTATGGCTGCCGAATTAAATGACTGTATTCTCATAGTGTCCTTTACTTTTTTGTTAAATTTGTACTTATAATAAGAAAAGTCAAAAAAAATTTTTTTGAACATTCAATATAGTGAAAAGTGACATTTCTTATTAAAAGACTTTTAACAATGTAAAACAAACCATTTTAACAACAAACTAAACTTATGATTATTGAATTTTATTACTAAACTTTTTCACCTCCAGCCAACTCAGTTTTTTACAGGTTAAAAATAAAAAAGGAGAGAAGACATGAGTATTCAAATGATTAATTCAAAGATATCATTCAGAGGTATCATCAGGGAAAAAGCACAAAAGGAGTTTTTCAATATTCTCGAAAAAAGCACAAAATGTCAAACTCCCTGACACTTTGCATCGTGAATAAAAAAGATTTTTGAGGCGACTCTCGGCTTGAATGCTGAACAAATTAAAAAAACAGATTGCATAAACTTTTAGAATTTATTATTCTTGATTTATGAAAAATAGAATTGAACAATTTCTAAATAATGATATAGTCGATAAGTTTTTGATTTTTTTAATCTCTGCAAACTTGATTGTTTTCGTATTAGACTCTGATATTAACATTCATCACAGATTTAACGAAATTATCAGGGATTTTGAACTTTTTTCGGTTTTAATTTTTTCGGTTGAATACATACTTCGTCTAATTACTTTGAAAAATATTAAAGAACTTTTTAAACCTCTAATGGTCATTGATTTTCTTGCTATCGTTCCTTTTTATCTCTCTTTTGTTACAGTTAATACAATATTTTTGAGAGCATTGAGACTCTTCAGGCTGATGAGAATTTTTAAAATCGGAAGATATACAACAGCTTTTGATAACATTAAAAAATGTTTGTTGAATAAAAAAGATGAGTTAATTGTAGCCCTTGCTATTCTATGCTCGGGTATTTTGATTTCTTCTGTCTTGATTTATTATGCTGAAAATGCAGTGAATCCGAAACAGTTTCCAAGTATAATAGCTTCATTTTGGTGGAGTGTTGTGACTTTTACAAGTGTTGGATACGGTAATGTTTGCCCCGTTACTTCATTTGGCAAAATCATCGGCTCATTAACGGCAATAATGGGTGTGGGTTTGCACGGTCTTTTGGTTGCAATTCTCGGTGCAGCTTTTATGGAACTGCTTGAAGAAAAGAAAGCTAAGAAGAAATACAACAAAGTTCATATTGAAAAAGAAGTTAAAGAATTGGCGAGTAAATAAAAAGTTCACAGATTATTACAAAAAAAGAATTTAAAATAAATTTTCAGGTAAAATGTAATTTTGGCTCAAACGAAGCATCCTTTTATACCTACTCGGGGGATGGCTTTGGTTCGGTTTTGTAATAACTTGTTCAAGTATTATCAAAAATCGAGGCGGTTCATGCAAAAATCTGACAAAAAAATATTAATTGTTACTACGAATGTATCTCATAGCCCTGATATGAAACTTAGTGACACGGGGGGTTGGCTCGAGGAGTTTGCTGTGCCTTATTTGATATTTAAAGCAACAGGCTATGAAATAATCGTTGCGAGCCCGCTAGGCGGGATTTCCCCCGTTGATGAGGGGAGCATGTCTTGTTCGAATCCGGAGGAATGGGATGAGTGCATAAAAGTTTTAAGAAACACAAAAATCTTGTCTGAAACGGATTACGAGGAATTCGACGGGTTGTTTTTGCCGGGCGGTCATGGACCTGTGTTTGACCTTGCCAATGACTTGTTTCTCAAAGAAGTTGTGGAATATTTTTATAACGAAAATAAACTTGTAAGTGCTGTTTGCCATGGCCCTGCCGGATTGGTTCTTGCAAAGAATAAAAACGGGGAATCTGTTTTAAAGGGTAAAAAAGTTACCTGCTTTACAAACAGAGAGGAGCAAATCGTCCATAAAACAGAACTCGTACCGTTTTTGCTCGAGGACAAAATCCGAGAACTCGGAGCGATTTTTGAGGAGTCATCTCCTTGGAGCGAGCATGTTTGTGTTGACGGGAACATTGTCACGGGACAAAACCCACAGTCTTCAACGCTTTTGGCTGAAAAAATAATTGATTTTTTGAATAATTCTGTTTAATCGGGATTATTTTATATTTCGTTTTTCAAAGAATCGATAAACTCTTTTCTGTATAAAAAGCCCAAATGCCCGCCGTTGCTGACAAGAATCGTGTTTTTGCCCGTGTACCTTTTGAGTTCTCTCAACTGTTTTGCGTTCACAAGATAGTCATCAAGTGTGTGATAAATTTTGTAATTATTGCTGTTTTTGAGGAATCCCGAAATCGAGTACAGACTTGATTCGTAGGCCAAATCCTTAATGCTCAACCCTTCGTTTTTCAACAAATATTTCTTCGCATAATCCTGATAATTCATGTTATTTATGTTGTTGTAAAGCTCTTTTTTATCTGTTTTGGACGTGTTTTCCAATGTGAAAATCAAATCGGAAAGCTTTTGGTGCATGATGAACCCTGTTATGAGTTTTGACTCGTCTGCCGAGAACGGCAATGGCCCAAGCTTGAAATTTTTGTCCTCTTTCATCTGAGACACTCGAATCACCTTCGCTGCGGTTATTGCGACACGTTCTTTCAGATTGTCGGGGTTTTTGTCCCACTCCTCGCTGTTTTTATCCATCTTGTTCATCGCGTAGATAAGCTCCACAGGCGGATTTATGGAAATGTATTTTGTTATTCCGAGAGTGTTTTCTTTTTCCTCCTGACTTGCAATAAAAAGGGTTGTCAATGCTCCGAACGAAGTCCCGACAAGGATTTTGCCTTTGAATTTACAACTGTGCTTTGTTTCCAAAGTGTAAACAATCTTAGCGGTGAGTCTTTTCAAGTGATCCGCATCGTTTGCAGGCAAACCGGGTTTGTAGTCTTCAGGCATACTTTTGACAAATTCCCACTGAAAATGACTTCCCTGAATCAGCACTGAATAACCTGCGTCGTAAAATAATTTCGCCAACACGACCGAGTGATGACCGGTAATGCCCTCTCCGATCGAAGGGTAAAGAATAGCAAGAGGCGCGCTTTTGTCTTTTTGTAAAATATATCGAAACTTGTAATCTTCTCTTTGCGCGTCAAAACTCACTTCGTCGGTTTTTATTCGCTTTGAAAAACATCTGTTCCAAACAGACATTTCGTTCCAAACAGAATCATTTATCCCCGGCAGTTCAAAAAACGCTGTCCTCATAGAATCTGTGACAGGGTCTTGCGGCTCGTACCCCTCAAGAACCATGTCTGCTTTCAAGTCCTCCTCGTTCCCTTTCAGGATAACGTTTTGGGCCTGTGCGCTCCCCTCGATGAAAGTGTTTTGAACGCTGACAAAATTCTCTTCAATTTGAGAAAGATTGTGAGGCTGTACTTCTGGTTTCAATGAATCTATAACCTCTGCCCTGTCAAGGTTTGCGACCTTTATGTGGTTTTCAATCCCATAAAGCTTTTTCATCACCTCATAAGGGTCAGCGTAAGTGGATTCAATCATCTTGCTCAAAGGCTGCATGAAGGAGGTTCTGTTAATCAAAATCCCCGCTTTCACCGCGGCAAGCATAGGGCTGGCAATGTAAGACGATGGGTTCAGACCGGCATCGAGAATCTTTCCCGCAATATTTCTCGGACTTGTCGAGGTTAAAATCGGGATAACAAGGTATGGCCCTTGTTTTACCTTACATTTTGCGAGAGCCTGCTCCATGTTTTCTTGTACAGGTTCAATTTTCATCAGCTTTTTTGCAGGGTCGTACATCCCGCCTAGCCCGATTGTCGTGTTTGTCAAAAACCTCACTGTCTCTCGCCCTGAGGCTCTAAAATCTCTTTGAACAAGCGTGCTGACCAGTCGAATCGGATATTCAATGTTGTTTGTGGCACTCAAAAGCCTGTCCATTCCATATTGCGGCATCACCGAAGCCCAGACTGTATGAACTGGACGCAGCACGAATTTGTTCAATTTGCCATTGAAGCCGGACATTTTTCTGTTGAACTTTTCAAACTTGTCGTTTCCTACAAACTCTCGCGAGTAATCAGGATATTTATTTTTTATTGCAGAAGCGCTTATCACGGACGTATCCAGCGCAAAAGAATTACAGCCGAAATTCAGGCACACGAAAACAGCCGCAGCGGCAAGAACATTGAATCTCAA
>CAZIVG010000153.1:0-4245 GCA_964542595.1 uncultured Muribaculaceae bacterium
CAAAGTCAAAGCTCCGAGCGAGATAACCATGTTAGATGCAGCCAGACCGTCGAGGCCGTCTGTCAGGTTTACTGCGTTAGAGACGCCAGTTATTAAGAATATGCCGAAAATCGGATAAAGGTAACCGAGATTCAACGTATAGCTTCCGAAAGTCAAAAATGTTCTGCCGCTAATTGTCACAAACATAACAGGTAGAGCAGCTATGGCGATTTGCAAAATCAATTTCCCTCTTGCGCTCAGACCTTTGTTGGCTTGGTGAGCAAATTTTTGGGAGTCGTCTTGAAAACCTGCAAACATAAAGAAAATGAAGGTTATCAAAAGCAAAAAAGCACTCGTGGAAGCTTTTTCTGCCATAAAAAGTGAAACTACCGCAGAAAATATTGCCGCAGCGACAAGAAAAACGCCGCCTGTTGTCGGGGTTCCGCATTTTTTTGAATGCGATTCCGGGGCTTCTTCTCTTATAAACTGCCCGAGCATTTTTTTCTTTAAAAATTCAATGTACGGAACACCGAATAATAAAGCCAGAACAAAAGCTATCAGAGCAGCTACGATTGCTAATATCATTGTTTTTCCAACTCCTTGATTATTTCTTCAAATTTCATTGAGCGTGACGCCTTAAATAACATTGTAGTACCGGCAGGAATTTTTTCCAATATAAATTTGGATGCACTTTGGTTGTCTTTAAAGTGGTACGCTTCGCCTTCGTATGTTTTTGATATAAACTTTGCGAGTGAGCCGATTGTGATTAGTTTTATGCTCGCGAACCCGAACTGGTTTAGGAATTCACCGATTTGTTTATGGTAGATTTTTTCATTTTTTCCCAATTCGTACATATCTCCAAGAACCAATGCTGATGGCAGTTTTTGGGTTGCCAAGAAAGTCGATATGGCGGCTTTGAGCGATTCAGGATTTGAGTTGTAGCTGTCGTTTATGATTTTGTAGCCCGCGCACTCACTGACTTCCCAGCGTTTTTCGATGGGTTTGTATTTTTCAAGACCTTTTGAGATATTTTTGGGTTCGACTCCGAGTTTCAGTGCCGCATTAATTACAAACAAAGCGTTTTGGATGTTGTGACCGCCTTCTACGTTCAATTTGTAATTGTTGTTTTTGTAATTAAATTCACTTGAATGAGGTTCCAGATGGATATCTTTCAGGTTTTGTGAAGCGAGGCCTGTGTAGATTGTTTGGCCATCAAAAGTGTTCGCTTTTTTTATCAATTCCGTGTCGTGCGCAACGAGCAATCCTTCTTTGTGAAGGTATTTCGCAATTTCGCATTTTGCTTTTGCGATATTTTGGACGCTCCCGAGCCTTCCGATGTGGGCAGTTCCTGTGTTTACTATAATTGCGATGTCAGGTTGAGAATACTTTGAAAGAATTTCTATTTCGCCAAGTCCCCTCATCCCCATCTCAAGAATCAGAACTTCTGTATCTTTTTCCATAGAAAGAATTGTTTGGCACATCCCGACTTCGTTGTTGTGGTTTAGCGGTGATTTATGGATTTTGTAATCTTCACTGATTGCACAAGCCATCATTTCTTTCGTTGTGGTTTTTCCGGAACTTCCGGTAATAGCGATAGTTATGGGTTTTACTTTTTCTTTGTAATACAAAGCTATTTTTAAGTAAGCTTCCAACGTATTTTCGACATATAAAACAAATTTTGCTTCACTGAAAACAATGTTTTTGTCGCTTGTAAAATAGCCTCTGACTCCATTTTCTACTGTATCTTTGATAAAATCGTGGCCATCAAACTTTTCACCTTTTAAAGGAAGATAAACGCTGTTTCCATTGATATTTCTTGAATCAGTAGAAATTGAAAATACTCCGGCAGTGTTTTGACATTGCAGGATTTGCGCGCCTGATGCTTTTACTATTTCTTCAAATGTAAACTTCATAAATTTTAACCTTAGCAAAATACTACTAAAAAAACATACTTAATACAAACAAAATTGGCTGTTCGACTCCGTAAATGAGCAGAAAAGTCAGCCGCAAAATCTAGCCGGAAACTATTTCGACACCGGAACTTGTTCCGAGTCTGTCTGCTCCTGCATTAATCATTGCGATGGCTTTTTCTTTGTCTCTGATACCTGCTGATGCTTTGACTCTCAGGCCTTTTGATTTTACGGTTTCTGCCATGAGTTTTACGTCTTCTTCGGTGGCTCCGATTCCGTTTTTTACGAATCCTGTTGAAGTTTTGACGAAGTCAGCTTTGGCTTCGATACAGAGTTCGCAGGCTTTTTGGATTTCTTCTTTTGTGAGAAGGTCTGTTTCGAGAATGACTTTCAGGGCTTTTTCCCCGCAGGCTTCTTTGACGGTTTCGATATCTTTTTGAGCCAATTCAAAGTTCTTGTCTTTTATTGCTCCGACGTTAATTACCATATCGATTTCGTCGGCGCCGTCTTCGATGGCTTTTTGGGTTTCGAATGCTTTTACTTCGCTGAGGTTTGCACCGAGCGGAAACCCTACCACTGTGACGATTTTTACATTAGTATCTTTTAGAAACTCTTTTGAAGCTTTAATATTAACAGGGTTTACGCACACTCCTTTGAAATTGTGCTGCTTTGCTTCTTCGAGAAGTTTTTGCAGTTCTTTTTTTGTGGCATCCTGCTTTAAAAGCGTGTGTTCAATGTATTTTGACAACTCTGACATTCTTAAATTCCTTAATTTTGATTATTTTACTATTTCCAACATCTGTGATGATTTTATTTTTTTGGGTGAAAACTGTTCGACGTGCTTGCTCAGCAGATTGAAACAAAATTCGCATATTTTTTCGGTCGCAAGTTCATCATATCTCGATTTTGAGCCGTAATCCAGTTGCAAAAGGGTTATGAGAAAATCTCTTATTTTGTGATGAAGTTTGACGGATTTTGCGAGTGTTTTTTTGCAGTTTTCGCAGACGGTTCCGCCTTGTGAAGCTGTGAAGTATATGTTTTCTTCACTCAGCGGACAACCGCACACTGCACAGGTTTCCAGCTCTAAAGAGTATCCTGCAATGTGAGTGATTTTAAGTTGGAATTTCAAAACGGAAATCAATAGTTCTGTTTTGTTTTCTGATTTTGAAACACTTTCAAGAGTTTTGTAGAAAAGTTCATAAATTTCTTCGCTGTTGGGGTCGTTTTCAACACCAAAGCTGTGAACAATTTCTGAACAGTAAATGGAGTAAAAAAGCTTGTCCATATTGCTTCTTGTGTTTTTAAAAGTATTAATTGCTTCTGCTTGACAGATTGTTGCGAGGTTTCGACCATTTCTCAGCATGAGTTTGTTTGCAATTAACATATCCATTCTTCCGCCGAGCTTGCTGGCTGTTTTCTTGACACCCTTCGCCACGCCTTTAATTATGCCTTTATCTTTTGAATACATCACAATAATCTTGTCAGATTCTGACAGGTTGTATGATTTCAAATTTATGGCATTTGTGGTAAAGTTTTGCATTCTCTCTTTTCATGATTAATACTGAATATTAAACTGATCCCTCGTCCCGTGGTAGGCTCCTCTGAGCATTTGTTCAATTTCAACTTTGTTGTCACTGACTTCAATCGCAACTTCTTTAGAAATCATGTTTTCTTTAATGAGTTGTAAGAGAGACATGTTCATCGTAATCATGTCGTTGTAAGAACCTTTTTTTACAAGGTCGTAAATCTGTTCCAACTCGTCTTTTATGATGAAGTCTTTGATTGTCGGAGTGACAGCCATAATTTCGCATGCCGGAATACGACCGTGACCGCTTTTCATCGGGATGAGTTTTTGTGCAATACACCCTCTCAAGGTTTCAGAGAGTTGTTTTCTTACATTTTCTCTGTCTTTCGGTTCGTACATGCCAACGATACGGCTTACGGTTTGAATTGCGTCATTCGTGTGGAGTGATGCGATTACAAGGTGGCCTGTTTCTGCGGCTTTCATTGCACTTGTGAGTGTTTCGATGTCTCTGATTTCTCCGATAAGAATAACATCAGGATCCTGCCTGAGCGCATATTTTACCCCGTCAGGGAAAGAAAGTGTGTCGATTTCGACCTGTCTTTGAGTAATTATGCAATTCTTGTTCGAATAAATAAATTCTATCGGGTCTTCAATCGTGATTATGTGTTTTCTTTCGTTTCTGTTAATTGAGTCGATTAAAGATGCAATCGTAGTCGATTTAACTCTTCCTGTTGGGCCTGTAATAAAAACGATTCCGCTTTTGAATTTAGAAAACAAGTTGAAGGCGGGGGGAAGTTTAAAAAGTTCAAAAGTATGGATTTAATAAGTAAT
>CAZIVG010000154.1:0-4240 GCA_964542595.1 uncultured Muribaculaceae bacterium
ATGTAATCGGGTTTGCGATGCTTGAAAACGGAATCTTTTTGCTTTCGCTTTCTGTCGCAAAAGATATGCCTTGGATTGTGAATGTAGGCGTACTTTTAGACGTTTTCATAGCCGTATTCATTTTGGGACTGCTGATTGGTGAAATCGGTTCTCTGCAAGAGAACCCCGGAGTTTGCCACCTTTGTAATTTAAAAGACTGTGAGTGTGAAGAAGATGAGTAAGTTTTTTGCTCTTGATAGTTTGAATTTGATATTTATGATTGTGCTTGTGGTGGTTACGGCTGCGGTCGGAATCTATCAAGGTAAGCAAAATTGGAAATACAACACGATTTTTGCCCTGTTTTTCCTATCTATGACGGGTGCGATTTTGAGCAGCCATCTGGGTTTGACGTGGGTATTCGTTGAGGCAACAACTTTGACGAGCGCCTACTTAATCCTTCAACACAAAACCCAAAACTCACTCGAAGCCGCGTGGAAATATGTTTTCCTTTGTTCAATCGGTATTTCGCTGGCGTTTGTCGGAATAATCCTGCTTCTAATCGGAGCAGACAAGGTCAATTCCCTTTCATACAGCGACCTTTACGCACATGCAAAAATAATTAACCCTTTTTGGTTAAAATTATCTTTTGTATTTATTTTAATAGGTTTCGGGACAAAAGTCGGGCTTGCACCGGTTCACTCTTGGCTGCCTGATGCGCACGCAGAAGCGCCTTCTCCTGTATCCGCAATGCTTTCCGCCACGCTTTTGAATTCAGCTTTTTTGGTTATTTTAAGATTTTATAAACTCATGTCGCTTGCCGGAGTCGCGCATTGTGCAAAAGTCTTGCTTTTGACTATGGGTTTCTTATCAATATTTGTGACAGCAGTTTATGTTTATAAAATTGCAAACTACAAAAGAATGCTTGCGTATTCCTCAATCGAGAATATGGGCATAATCGCAATCGGTACGGCTTTGGGTGGTTCAGCAATTCTGGCTGCAGTCATTCATTTAATTTCTCACTCATTGATAAAAGCCGCATTCTTTTTGACATCAGGGAATATTCTAAAAATTTACAAAACAAAAGAAGTTTGCGAAGTAAAAGGCATCATCGAACAAGACAAAATCACAGGCTGGCTCTGGGTTTTGTGCGCAATGCTGATTGTCGCAATTCCTCCGTCTCCAATTTTTATCTCAGAATTTTTGATGATTAAACAAATGATTATCGAAAAACACTATCTTCTGTGTATTTTATTTATTATTCTTTTGACGATTATAATGTTTGGAATAATGAGAGCCGTTGTGAAAACAGCCTTTGGCCAAACTAATCTCAGCGAAAAAATCAAACTCGGTTTCAACAAATATATGCCCCAAATCGTGCTTTTATCAGCGGCAATATCTTTCGGTTTGTTTTGCCCTAAAGCTTTGTATAACTTAATTTTGGGAGCAGCGCAATGGATTTAGTTATGGACACAAATATGAACGCGATAGAAATTAACAACAATCAAAAAGTCAAAAGATCACAAATACCCGTGGTTGAGTTTGAAAAGTTCTCTGAAACAATTTGCGCTCAAAATGTCAGGGTTATCAACCTTTTCGCCAAAAAAGAAAACGGAAAAAACCGACTTTACTGCATTTTCGCAGACGAAAAGAAAAAACAACTTTTTTTAACAACAACATTTGTGGGCGAAACTTATCCTTCGTTGACATTGAAAAAACCTTGTCTTCAAATGTTTGAAAGATTAATTTTTGAAGAAACAAACATAAAACCCGAAGGACATCCTTTTTTGAAGCCTGTAAGAAAACAAGAGGGTTACGAATTTTTGAAATCTGAGGACAACCAAACTCATGAAGTCGCTGTCGGGCCTGTACACGCCGGGATAATTGAACCCGGACATTTCAGATTCCTTTGTAACGGAGAAAGAGTCAACCACCTCGAAATCCAACTCGGATTCCAACACAGGGGAGTCGAAAAACTTTTGAAAAACAAGCCGTCAATCCAACTCGCAGAATCGATTTGCGGTGACTCGACGATTGGTCATTCGCTTGCTTACGCAAGGGCAATGGAATCGCTTTGCGGAATAGAAGTTGCACAAAAAGAAAAAACCATTCGGCTAATCGCACTGGAAATGGAGCGAATGGCGATTCACATCGGAGACATCGGCGCAGTTGCAGGAGATGTTGCATATCAAATGGCGGCAAGTATTTTAGCTGTTACAAGAACCCTTGTCATAAACACTATGCTTGAACTTTCAGGAAGTCGTTTCGGCAAAGGCCTGATGAAACTCGGCGGAGTGAATTATGATATTGATGATGAAATCAAAGAAAAAATTCTTAAAATGCTTGACGAAGTTCTAGACAGAACCGAAAAAACAGTAAATGCTATGTTCACACATGCAACCGTTCTTTCAAGGCTTGAAAATACAGGAATTGTCGGAAAGAAAAAAGCAAAAGAAATCGGACTCGTCGGAATGGCAGCAAGAGCGTCAGGGGAAGAAGTTGATGCAAGAATTTTTGACGATTATAAAGACTTCAAAATTACCACCTTAAAAACCGGTGACGTTCACGCAAGAACTTATCTAAGATATTTGGAAATAAAAAAATCAGCAGACCTTATAAAATCTATGTTGAAGGATCTCAACGGCGATATAAATAACGAACGATTCACACTAAATCTTGAAGCAGAAAGTTTTGTTTTTTCTGTTCTTGAAGGCTGGAGAGGCGAAATCGCTCACACGGTTTTTACAGACGAAAACTCTTTCATCGAAACTTACAAAATCAAAGACGCTTCTTTCAACAACTGGTTTGGGCTGGCTCTCGCAGTCAGAAACAACCAAATTTCGGACTTTCCGGTTTGCAATAAAAGCTTCGATCTGTCTTACTGCGGATTCGATTTATAAAAAGGAAAAATTATGTTTCAAACATTTAAAACACAACGACTCCAAAAAAACCAACTCATAAAAGACATCAGATCCGCACAGCCGAAAGACAGATTCCGCGGGCTTCCCTCAGTTTGCAAAGAAACCTGCAACAACTGCGAAAATTGCAAAAAAATCTGCCCGACGAACGCTATTTGCGATGATTTTTCAATTGACCTAGGAAAATGCACTCTTTGCGGAGAATGTGCAAGAGTCTGCGAAAAAGGCTCAATCAGCTTTTCAAAAAATCATAAAATTGCAACCTCAAAAAGAGAGGACTTGATAGTAAACGGTGAAATTAACCCGATTGCGGTTAACGAAGAGATTAAAAAATTCTTTGGAAAATCGCTCAAACTCAGACAGGTTTCAGCCGGCGGCTGTAACTCCTGTGAAATGGAACTTAACGCCTGTTCCAACGCAAACTTCGACATCGGCAGATATGGGATAGACTTCGTAGCATCCCCAAGACACGCTGATGGAGTGGTTATTACAGGCCCAATAACAAAAAACATGGCGAAAGCGCTGGAAGACACTTTTTACGCTTGCGCTCAGCCCAGGCTCGTGATTCTCGTTGGTGCGTGCGCAATTTCAGGAGGCGTTTTCCAAGACTCTGACCAACTGGACAGAAACTTTCTCGAACACCACAAGGTGGATCTTTACATCCCGGGCTGCCCTGCTCACCCGTTGACAATTATCAACGGAATTCTGGACTACATCGGCGCGAAATAATCAGCGTTTTTTCATTGCCAACGCAGCCCCAAAATGCTATATTATTAAGGCTGATAAACAAAAGGAGCCGATAATGTTAACACTCGAAAAGGTCAAAGACGCGCAAAAAACACTCGAAGGAGTAATCAGAAAAACCGAATTGATTCCTGCGTCAGGATTGGCTGAAAATTGCGAGTTTTACCTTAAAGCTGAAAACCTTCAAAAAACCGGTTCTTTCAAGGTTCGTGGCGCTTACGTAAAAATTGCGGCTCTTTCTGATGAGCAAAAATCAAAAGGAATAATCGCTTGTTCTGCGGGGAATCACGCACAGGGCGTGGCTCTTTCAGCGAAGAAAAACAACATAAAATCAACAATTTTTATTCCCAGCACAGCACCGATTTCAAAAATCGAAGCAACACGAAAATACGGCGCCGAAATTATGCTGGTTGACGGAGTTTATGACGATGCTTACAACGAAGCGGTAAAATTCCAAAAAGAAACCGGCGCAGAGTTTATTCACCCGTTTGATGATGAGGACGTAATTGCAGGTCAAGGAACAATTGGACTGGAACTACTGGAACAAATGCCCGACCTCGGCGCAGTAATCGTTCCGATCGGAGGCGGAGGTTTAATTGCAG
>CAZIVG010000155.1:0-4212 GCA_964542595.1 uncultured Muribaculaceae bacterium
CAATACACAAACAATCGTCGGCCAAATCCAGCTTGTAAAATTCCAAAACCCGGCCGGTTTGCTTTCAGTAGGTCACAACCTTTATGTGGAAACTCCCGCATCAGGAACACCTATTCCGGGAACACCTGACCAGAACGGCTTCGGCTCGATTCAACAGTCATTCCTTGAAGGCTCAAACGTACAAATCGTCGATGAGATGATTAACCTCATCAAAGCGGAAAGAGCTTTCGAATCAAATTCAAAAATCATCACAGCAGCATCAGACATTTTGAGAACAACGAACCAAATCACTAACTAATTATGAAAAAACTTTTTAAAATAGCTTTAATAACTTTAACAATTGCGGGCTTTGCGGCGGGTTCAATCCTCGAATGCAGCGCGCAAGTGCTTTCTGCTGACAGTTTCAAAGCTATTGTTTCAAAACAAGCAAAAAAAGATTTGGAAAGATTCAACGTTGATGAATCAGAAATCATCGTCGGACATTTACCGATTGACAGCTTTACTCTTCCTGACGGAAAAGTCAGTGTAGAAATTGTTTCAAGCACAGCAAGTCTCACGGCAAAAGAATACAAAAAAGTAAATATTAATGTCAACGGGAAATACGCAAGAACATATTACGTTCCTATTGAAACAAAAGCTTACAAATACGCAGCCGTTGCAAAAGAAGTTATTCAAAGAGACAAAATCGTACCGCTTCAAGCAGTGGAATTCAAAAAAGTCAACGTCATCGGGAACCTCGACAACACTTTGACTCTGAGCGATATCACAAAAGAAATCGTTGCGGTAAAGGTTTTTTATCCGGGTGACCTAATTACAAAAAGATACACACGCTCAAAACCGGATGTCGTAAAAAATGCAATGGTCACAGTAAACTTCAGAACGAGTTCGGCATTGAACATTGCAGTTGAGGGGGTCGCCCTCACACAAGGCAACATCGGGGATACGATTCAGGTCAAAAATAAACAGTTCAACAAAATATACACAGGGGAAGTGACAGGAACAAATCAGGTTCTTGTACAAATGTAAAAGCCAAAAAGCGATAAATGGCTTTATCCGGGGAGATGAAAATGGGAAAGATTAAAACAAAAAATATAACAAAAGGAATATTCGCACTGCTTGCACTTTTGGTTGTAATGCAAAACGCACAAACTGTTAAGGCTGAGTCATTGTACACTCTCGGAGCTTCTCAATCCTATTACGCTGAGCCAAAATCGCTTTTCGGCGGGGTGAGAGCGCGTTCGGTAGGTGACCTGGTGACGATTATGCTGAGCGAAACAATTTCTTTTAACGATTCATTGAATTACGCTGCTGACAGAAGTTCAAATACCGTTGACAACTTCACCAGCCTGATTAACAAAGTTTTACCGGGAACCCCTTTGAACAACCAAATTAACAACTTCGGCGGAAGCAACACTGTTTCGAGTACAACTTCAAACCAACGTTCGTTAGGCATTAACGACTCCGTGACAGTTCAGGTTGTACAAATGCTCCCGAACGGAAACCTCTTGGTTCAAGGTAAAAAAACCCTCGTGAACGGCCCTGAAAGAGTGGACTTGCTCGTGAGCGGAGTTGTTGACCCAAGATGGATAGACCAAAAAGGTCAGGTTTATTCAAGAAACGTGGCCAACCTACAATTCGCAATGGCGGGCAAAGGTTCAGTATCCAGAGCAGGAAACGAAGGTATCATCAACAGAGCAATCAGATATCTGTTCTAAAACAATTAAAAAGGAAAAACATGAAAAGAATTTTAAACATATTGTTAATAAGTCTAATGATCACAGGCATGATTGGTTCTGAGGTTCTTGCAACAGCAGTCAGAATCAAAGACATCGCCCACGTCAAAGGGGTGAGAAACAACCAGCTTGTCGGTTACGGTGTAGTGGTTGGTTTGCCGGGAACAGGAGACAACTCTCGTTCAACCCAAATTACAAACCAAATGTTACTGCAAAACCTCGGTACGGTAATCGAGCAATCAAACTACATCCAAAAAGGTTCGGCAGCAGCAGTTCTCGTGACAGCCACAGTTCCTCCGTTTGCAAAAAACGGCGACCAAATCGACTTGACAGTAAGCACTCTTGCTGACGCAAAAAGTCTTGAAGGCGGCGTATTGGTACAAACTCAATTAAGAGCGCCAAACGGTGAAATTGTTGCAATCGGCCAAGGACCCATTTCAGTTGGAGGCATTTCAAAAGATTCCAACGGTTCAAGCACAAGAACAGCAATCACAACTACAGGAAGAGTCCCCGGAGGCGGTATTGTTGAAAGAGACATCAATACAACAATCGGTGATGATACAACGTTAACACTAATTTTGGACAAATCAGACTATACAATGGCAACAAGAGTTGCATCAGCAATCGACAGAAACGTCACACCTGCAAAAGCGGTTGACGGCTCAAGTATAAGAATAAATATTCCTGCAAAATTCAATGACGACAGAATTGCGTTCCTTTCAATTCTTGAAAATATGATGGTTGATTCAACAAAAGACAAGGCTAAAGTCGTTGTAAACGAAAGAACCGGCACAGTGGTTATAGGAAGCGAGGTAAAACTTCTTCCGGCAGCGGTTGCTCACGGAAATATAACAGTAACGGTGCAAACCACAAATCAGGTTTCTCAGCCTGAACCTTTCGCAGGCGGCAGCACAACAGCATTTGCAAACAGTTCTGTTTCTGTAAACAAAGGCAGCGGAAGCCTCGTCACAATTCCGCCTAACAGCACACTCAACGATCTTGTACGTGCTTTGAATGCTATCGGCGTTGCTCCGATTGATTTAATTTCAATCATGCAAGCATTGAGAGAGGCGGGAAGTCTCCAAGCAGAAATCCAAGTTATTTAGAGTGATTTAAGGAAAGAAAATGTCATCAATTCAATCATACAATTTAACACCTGAAATAATTAACGGAGACGTTCAAACTCTCGATTCAATCAAAGCTGTAAAATCTCAAAGAGAACAGTTGAAAAGAGTTTCAACAGAATTCGAAGCGATTTTTGTAACTAAAATGTTCAACACGATGGACAAAACTGTCAGCATCGGTGAAAAAGGCGGTTTGTTCGGAGAAGAAAGCAAATACTTAGACAAATTCAAATCTTTTATTTATGGAGAAGTAGGTCGTCAAATTTCAAAAAACCCAAACACATCAGTAGGTTTTGCGAAACAAATTTATGCACAAATGGAAAAATCATTGCCGAAAGAAGCGAAATCGGACGGGTACGCCGTGGGTGGAACCCCCAGTGCCCAAGTGAACCAAAACCACGTTTTTGGTGAACGTCCGAATTTCAAGACAGCGAAATCGGACGGGTACACAGAAACAAAAGGGATAGCAAACAGAGTCGATAGGGAGATATAGGTCAAAATGGTAAGCCCACTAAGTTCAAACGTAAGCGCAATACAATTACTCAATGCCTCAAACGCGTTCAAAAACGCATCAAGGCCAATCACACCGGAACCAAAAGCAGAACCTCAGGTCTCGGAAGGAATCGAAATAAATGACAACAATATTTTGAAATCTCAAAACGTTGACGAAATCAAAAAATTCGCAGAAATGGCAGGAGAAAACAATCTTTCGGAAGAAGACATAAAATACGGGCTAAGCTACGGCAGAAGCGTTATTGTAGAATATATGGCTTAAAACAACCTATTTTACAGGGGGAGAAATGATAAAAGAACAAATACAAAAACTTGAAAATATACTCGACAGCGAAATCAATGAATACAAAAACATTGAAAAGTTCTACATCGACAAAAAAGAAATCCTTGTCCGCGGAAAAGGCACAGACCTTTACGACTTGGATAACAAAATCACAAATACTTTCAAAAACATAAGCCAACTTTCGGAAGAAAGAAAAAACATGTCACAGTCTATGGATATTCCCACTTTTTCAATGACCGACATAATAAACAAAATCAAAACTCAAGACTCAGAAGCAGCAAAAAAGTTTGAACAAAAAAAACTGGAAGTAAACACTCTCGCTCAAAAAATCTTTGAACTTGAACGCACAAACCTTGAACTTTTGAAACACGGGATTTATGTAACGAACAAAACCATCGAGGTTATGCTCAAAGGCGTAAAAACCGTCACAAAAGAGTACAACCAAAAAGGACAAAACATTGCGAAAGAGCAGTTGGAAATGTCCTCAATAATCGAAGAAGCATAATTTTAAACGATAAGGAAAAAATATGTCCACATCATTACTTGGAATATTGAATAT
>CAZIVG010000156.1:0-4205 GCA_964542595.1 uncultured Muribaculaceae bacterium
GTTCATTGCATTTATTGCATTTTGGTCATAGACGGAGTTCATTTTTTGCAGAGACAAATCTCTTATTCTTAAAAGAGAATCTGTGAGGGCGTCCAACGCACTTTCTTGAGTGCTAAGCATATTAAGCGCAGTAGATGCTCCGTTTTTAAGGACTTTTGAACTGTTTATTCCTTTGGTGAGGCCTTGTGAGATTTGTAAATTTGCAGCATCATCTTTCGCACGGTTAACTTTGTATCCTGTGGACATTCTTTCTAATGCTGTGTTGACACGGTTGGTCGCGTTGTTCAAGTTCCGTTGAACTATCAGACCCAATCCGTTTGAGTTGACTGATATCATCCCTGATACGTTTTCCCTGCAAATACAATTTCTCTCTATTATTATTAACCATAATCGGTTGTATTTTAGTCCTCACTTAGGCTGGTCTTTTTTAAACAAAAGTTTGATATTTGGGCAATTTTTAATAAATGTTTGTTTTTATATAGGAAAGGGATATTTTTAGAGGAAAAATTTTGGTTTTAGGCATTTCACAAAGTATTATTCAAGATGTTAAAACTTCGCCAAAATCTGTTGATAAAAAAACAGGTTCAGGCACAGATTTTGTTTTTCCTCAAGAAACAAAAAAGTGCTTTTTTGATTTGAGTCTTACAAAGTCAAAAGACCCTAAAAATATTAATCTTTCTTCTAAAATGAAAAGCTATATTATAAGCGAAGAAGGCGGCGAAAACCATATGAATAAAGATGGCATGTATGTCGTTTATCGTGGAAAGGCCGACAAGAAAGCAGACGAAATAAAAAATGAAAATGAGCCATTGCTCACAGTCGCTCACGGTCACACTGGCAGGGGGAAAATAACAGTAGGTCACAGAGACTTGAAAGAGGGTGATGTTATTTCTCAATATCAAGCACAGAAACTCCTTGATGATGATATTGATGCCATAAAAAAACAACTCACTGACAGAGGTGGCTGCAAGCTTGAAAAAAAACTTACTCAAAATCAAACAGACGCGGTGCTGTCTTATGCAATGAATGCAGGGGTTGAAAAATTGTGTGAGAGTGACGAAAAACGAGACATTCCCGAGTCAATGGTTTCTTGTCTAAACAAAGGTGAATTTGGTAAAGCGCAGGCGAAATTCAACATCATTACAGCAGGAGGCCAATTGCAAGCAGGTCTTGCGAAAAGGAGAATTGTTGAAATGGTAATTTTCGGGAACGGGAAAATTCTTCCTGAAGCCGCAGAAACATTTAAAAACAACAAAAACGGACTTTCAGGTTACAAAAAGCTTTGGCATATCCACAAAATCAACAAGGCTTTGAAAAACTACGGAATCGACGATAATGACCGTAAAAAGATAATTTCTCATTTGATTTATTAGTTTCGAATTAAGAGTTTCGCCTCGATATTGCAGTCGATGTCTCCGAAAATTACCTTCATATAATTGTTCGAAAACGGTATTACTTTAGTGTAATTCAATGATTTTTGACTGTGATCATCGCCTGTGTCGAAGGCTCTTGTTCTTGCGATTATTGAACTGCCCTGATAAAAATTCAAAAAATACCCGTAATCTTTTTTTACCGCCAGGATTCTGTAATAGCCGGGCGGAATCTCAGACCCGTTGTCGGTAACCAGTGTGACAGGGATCATGACTGTCGGATAGGTTTCGTAGGTCTGTTTGAAGGCGTTTGCATCGGGAGGGGTCTGGTTTTCCTGAAGCTGTGGCCCGATTGGGTTGCCTTTGGGTTTAGGCTGTTCTTTTGTTTTTTTCTTAAACATTTTCAAGACTTTTTCAAATTCCTGGTCTGTAACCGCCTTTTGTTGACTTTTTGCGGCTTCGTCAATTTTCATTGGTTCATCCCAAAAATCCATATCCTCAGCTTTGCAAGGTTGAAAAATGCTCAAAAATATTAGTGCTAAAATTAACGTAAAAATTTTTCTCATAATTCTATGATAATGTTTTTTTGAATTAAGTAAAGTTTATTGTAAAATAAAGGTGTTAGAAATTTAGAGGCGCAATTTTGGATAGAGAAGAGATTTTAAATAAAGCGAATACTTATCTTGGCGAAAAGAATTTTGATGAGGCAAAGAACGTTATTTGTTCTTATCTGCAGGAAAATTCTGATGATGATTCGATTGAAATTCAAAAAACGTTGGGGCTTTGTAATGTAAATTTGGAGAAAATGTCTGAAGCGAAAGAAAACTTCGAAAAGGTTGTTGCTGCCAATAATGAAGATGCTACGTCGTGGTTTTATCTCGGAATGATTTATGAGTCATTCGAACAGACCCAAGAGGCCTTGGATGCCTATCAAAGAGTTATTGCTCTTCGAGAAGACTACAAAGATGCTTACAAAAATCTTGCTGTGATTTATTTGAAAAAACAAATGCACGATGATTCGATAAAAAATGCATCAAAAGCAATCGAACTTGATGAAGAGGACTATCAGTCTTTTTACATTCTCGGCACAGCTTATACAGCAAAAAAAGAGTATGAAAAAGCTGTTGAAGCTTTGCAGAAGGCACTTTCGATTAATCCTGAACATGCACTTTTGTATAATAATCTCGGCTCGTGTTATCTTGCTTTGAAAGATGTTCCTAAGGCACAAGAAGCTTTCGAAAAATCAGTCGCCCTCAACCCTGAAAACCCGACAAGTCTTTATAATTTGGGAAGCGCATTTCAGCTCCGACAGAAGCATTTTGAGGCTTACGAGTATTTGAAAAAGGCTTATGAATTAGATAATTCAGAGTTCTACCTTTCTGCGGCAGCATTGGCCTCCGTCAACGCAGAGGCTTGGTATGACGCAATCAAGTATTATCAAAAATTAACGATTGCCCATCCCGAAAAACAGAATTTTCAATACAATTTGGCGTGTGCCTTCAAGGCAGTCGGACAATATGACAACGCAATTAACATATTGCACCAGCTTGTGATTTTGAATCCGAAATCTGTTGCAATGGGGCAGAATCTCGCGGAATGTTTCGAAAAAATAGGCAGACTGACTCAGGCGAGAGATGTTATGGAAAACATCATCAGACTCGGCAAAGTCCCCGCGGATGTTTATTACAAGTACGCCCTTCTTTGTATGAAAACAGGGGATAAAGATAAGGCAGAGACTATATTCAAAAAAGTTATACAGCTTGATCCAAAAAATGCTTATGCGCACAAGGATTTGGGTGTTGTTTACCTTTCTCAACGAC
This sequence comes from uncultured Muribaculaceae bacterium, assembly GCA_964542595.1. Taxonomy (GTDB): domain Bacteria; phylum Cyanobacteriota; class Vampirovibrionia; order Gastranaerophilales; family Gastranaerophilaceae; genus Limenecus. Next base: position 3,191 of record CAZIVG010000156.1, read on the forward strand.
TTTTTGATTATGCGAAAGATGAGTTTGACAAAGCTCTTGAAATTGCGCCGGATGATGCGAAAGTCGTTTTTGAAGTAGGTAATTTCTATTACGCATCAAAAGATCACAAAAAAGCGCAAGAACTCTATGAAAAAGCGTTTTCACTTTCACCTGACGACCTTGATATAAATGTTTTTCGCGGACTGAATTTGATGGAAATTCACGATTTGGACGGGGCTTTAGCTGTTTTGTTGGAATGTGCAAAAAAATTCCCGGGGCAACAAATTGTTTTATTCAATCTTGGTATGATTTATTTCAAAAAACGCAATTTCGACGCAGCGAAAGAGTTCCTCTCGGATGCATACAGTCTTCATCAAGATGCTGAAACAGTGAATCTTTTGGCTTTGACATTTTTTGAAATTCAAGAATATGAGAATGCGAGAAATCTTGCATTGAAGCTGTTGGACGAATATCCCGACAACTTGAATGTCCTTCTTTTGCTTGCGAAATCCTATATAGAACTGGGTGACAGCGAAAACTCTGTTAAGTATTTGGAAAAAATAATGGAGATATTCCCTGAGCAGCCCGAAGCAAAAAATCTTTATCAGAAAATTAAAGGAGTAAATTAATGTACGAATTAAAAGTAATAAGCTCATTTGCAGCTGCTCACCACCTTTTGAACTATGAGGGTGAATGCGAAAACCAGCACGGACACAATTGGAAGGTCGAAGTTTTTGTTAAGGGCGAAAATCTCGACAAGTCAAACATTCTTGTCGATTTTAAAGTTTTGAAAAAAGAGTTGAAAAAGGTAATCGATATCCTTGACCACAAAGATATCAACGAACTTCCCCAATTCAAAGACGTAAGCCCGAGCAGTGAAATTTTGGCCAAGTTTATCTATGAAGAAATGAACAAAGTTTTTCCTCAGGTCTCAAAAGTCGGCGTCTGGGAAAACGAAAATTCTTGTTCAATGTATTATGAAGAGTGGAATTAGGCGGGGATAAAATGAATCTGATACAAGCGATTATAATGGGTT
>CAZIVG010000157.1:0-4179 GCA_964542595.1 uncultured Muribaculaceae bacterium
ACTCCCCTTTTAAGGGATAGGTCCCGCGTTCGAATCGCGGGTGACGCATTTTTTTGTGCCTTTTTTTTACTTTCAAGCATGTAAGATATAAATATTTATATAATTGGGGCAATTTGTGGTGTTTTAATCGGCAATTAGAAGTTGTTTCCGACCGCCTGTGTTGGCGTGTGTGCGTGGCGTTGAGGCTGATTTGTGCTAATTGACTGAAAGTACCCGAATGTCCGATTTGTGTCCCAAAAAGTACCGCTACTTTCCATTGAAGTTTTTCAAATTAGCCTCAAACTTCCTGTGTGTTTGAGTTTCGCCAATGGAAGCAAATCGGACTTTTGTGACAATGATTTTCGCCATCTTTTAAGTCGGAACAAAGGCTGAAGAGTTTATGTAGTTTGAACTTTGGCGATTTGGCATGTTTTTGCATGCAAAAAATTTCAGTTTTTCAGCACAAATAACTACGTTTTCAGTCAAGAAGTTATCTTAAAAACCAAGAAATTTCCTCAATCAACTCCCCATAACTTTTATTTTGTCGCCACATTTTTTCAGCTGCGATTTCATATAATGATTTTGTTAAAGCAAAGTTTTGAAAAATCCGTCGTACTTTATAATAAGCCACTCGAATTTCTCTCATTTCTTGTTCTGAGTGTTTTTTGATATTCTTTGCTGATTTCAATTCTTTATCTGATACAAAAACTTTGCCATCATAAAAATAGAGATAAATTTTAATGTTATACAATGCCCTGACAGCAGGAATTTTTGGTTTACGTGTAAAATGGTTTTTGAGTTCAGCAAGCTGCCTTTTATAAATTTCATCTCTGAAAAATTTGTAAAAATTCCCAACAACAGTTTTGCTGCTCTCGACCAAAAGTGTTGTTTTTAAAACCGGCACATCTGCACAAAAGCATTTCGTAATCAGCTCGATTTCTTCTTTTGTATGGTATTGAAAAAAGTTAGGCAAGTTGCTTTGTACTCGATTTTGCTTGATGTAAAAATATGTGTTGTTTTGAAGAGTTAAAACATGTTCTTCAACTAACTCTTTTAAAATTTCTTCCAAATTTTCAACATTTAAAATCGGCTCGATTTCTGCAAGTGCGAACTTATTCAAGCGTTTTGCTAATTTTAAAACCCTATCTTTCATTTAAGATTTTCTCCAAAATTTCAAGCGTTATCAACTCCAAATTATTCATTTTCGCCACATTTTCAACTTTGTTGATGAGCTTCACTAACTGTCTGAATTGATTGAATTTTGAAGCGATAAAATCAATCACCTCATTTTCAAATTCAACTTCTGAAAGCTCTTTAATAATCTTTTCAATATCATTTTGATTAAATATTTGAAATTTTAAAATACTCAAAAGCCTATCGTAAATATGTTTATGCCGTTTGAGTTTTTGCTCTGCCAAGCCCATTCCAACCAAAACTATCGGCACACCGATTTTATCGTGTAAATCACGCACAACTTCAATAGCAGATGCGTTATTCAAAAGAAAATCAATCTCGTCAATCACAATAATTTTTTTATCAAATTTCAATTTATCCTCAATTTGCTTAAACAGGTGCGACGACTGATAACAAGGGATTTCATCTAATTCATCAACTATTTCAGAGAGCAGCCACCGCCCTGACATTTTGTGGTTGCAGCGGACATAAATCGCATCGGGATTATTGGTCACATACCATAAAATAGTTTGCGATTTCCCTAGTCCAAAATCGCCATATACCAAAGCCATTTTAGGCAAATTAGACGGAGCATTTTTGAGTGTTTCCATTAAATCCACAAACTTTTTCACATTTTTTGTAATGACAAAATTACGTTTCATATAAATTCTTAAACCCCTCATTTTCCTTGTAATTCCTCAACCATGCCCTGTCTTCGGAATTTGTACAACCCGTATTTGTCAAAAATTCAAACTTTTCACTGGCGTTCAGAAATATTGGGCGGACAGTTTGCATTTCTCTTGGAGTAAGTTTTTTAGGCTTTTTGATTTCTGGTTCAATAATTTCAACAGTTTTTTCTTGCTCCATCGGCTCAATCAAATTCAAATCTATATCAGGTAAAAATTTTCGTAATTCATTTATTGTTTTATTTTTCAACTTCTTTTGCTTTTGAATTTTTTGCTTAAAATCTTCCATATCTTTAATGTCACCTGTGTGATATGCCAGTGGGTGTGTTGGAGTTACTCGTTTGGCGGTGCAGATAAACTGATTTTTTGTTGTAAAAACTTTAATTTCGCTTAAGTCAAACAACGAATATTTAATCAACACTTGCGTTTTAAGCCCATACAGTTTATCAGACCAATAAAATGTGTTCAAAAACCTGATACCGTTTCTGTAAATCGTTTTAATTTCAGCACTCATCATCAAATCGTCAAGTTTTGAGAGGTCAATTTTGGATTTTGGGCGTTCATTGAAAACCTCTTTAATGCTTTTACTACGTTCATTCGGGCAAGGTTGGGCATGTTTAAAATCTAGCCATTGGTTGATTGGATTTTTGACTTCATCAATTGTTGGCACATAATTTGGCTTAAAATATTTTGAGTGAAACTTTTCGTTTCGTCTAAAATGTGCCGGCTTATTCTCGATATTTGAGCCTGAATATGTCGGCATAAGTTTTTCAAAACTTTCTTGAAACTCCAAGAAAAACCGCTCAATAACTTTGGCTCTTGCGTTATAAGGCTTTGCAAAAACTGTTTTTATGCCGAGTTTTGCATATAAACCTTCAAAGCCGCTTTCTAAAAAGTCGTTTTGCGTAAAATATCTTGCCCGAAACGCTCTGCCGTTATCTTGATAGACAATTTTTGGTGTGAAACCAAGTGTTATCAAGGAATTTCGAAGGGCAGAAGCTATGCACTGGGTGTTTTCTTCAAGCATAATTTCATACCCGCAAAGGTAACTTGATTTCCAATCTAAAAAACCAATTAGTGTTGCTCTTGTTGGTTTTCCGGTGAATGGGTTCTGCACTAAAAACGATAATTTATGCCCGTCGGCAACTAAAACTTCACCGACTTCAAGTTTGCTCAAATCTCTTTTGATAAATGGCTCGACATTCTCTTTAAGTGCTTTTTCACCATCTCTGGCAAGTGTCCAAATGTCAAAATGATTATTTTTAAACCAATTTGCATAACGACGGAAAGTAATATCTGAAACATTTACAGGATTATTTTTCGCCAAAATATATTTTGAAATTGTGATGGCTTTGCCGATGCTGAATTTGTTTGGGTGCAACAAAATTTTCAAAAATATTTGTTTTTCAAAATCGTTTAAGGTGGTTCGAAATTCTGTTGAATAATCGTATTTTGGGATTAAAAGCCTGTAATCGGTTGTGTTTCCGAGTTGCCTTTTCCACCTTTCAAGTGTGCCGATTGAAACCGCACCAAGTGTCGCAAAATTTTTTCATACAAAAATCCTGTGTTGTATGTGGCTATAAATTCAATATCCGCGTTGGTTTTAAACCTTTGAGATTTTCTGAACTTTTGCCACTCACGGATTAAATCAAGTCGAGCAAGGGCTGTGGCGTTTGCCTTTGATGGCAGGCTTTTTTCTTTTGTAATAGGAATTAACGCTGTGCAAGTCGAGGTCAATTCAGTCTTTTGGTTTAAATATTTCTCTTGCAATTCAGGCTCAATGCTTGACAGTAAAATCTCAAAACTGCTTCCGCCTTTGACTTTTATTTGGCTAGTTTGATATTTTTCTTTCGCCAACCGCACCGCCCGAGGGCTAATACCCTTGAGGTCTGCTAATTCTTTTATTGAAATATATTTTTCGTTCATACTCACACATTAACTCTGTTTCACGCAAAAAGTCGGAAACACAGAAAACAATTTACTTTAAGACACACTTGTAATCTCTTACGACAAGAGTTAAGATGTGCTGGGTCCAAAATTTTGGAGAACAACATGAAGCAAAAAACAAGTAAACGAACAGAAAACGCCAAACGAAAGAAAAAACTAGAGGCACTTTCAATAAAAATGGAGAAGTCGAAAAATAAATCACAGAGCCACTTTTTGTATCGGAGAGAATCGAGGATTAGGTTTATAATGTGTTTTAGAAATTGGACTCAAAAGATGGTTGCGAAACATTTAAAAATATCCGAAAGCTATGTGACCCGCCTTATAAACGGAGAGCGTTACAACCGCAACTTCGAACTCTGGCTGAGAGATTTCATGAGCTTTGACTATTTTTGTA
>CAZIVG010000158.1:0-4168 GCA_964542595.1 uncultured Muribaculaceae bacterium
TTATGTCAAAGTCAGAGAGTCGGCCCAAAAAATGGTTGACAGCAACATCGTAGCGACAGTTTTGGTCAAAGACATGAGCAGCGGCAAGGTGAATTTTGTCACGAAACCAAGCGCAAAACTTCTGGATGTTTTTAAGGAAAATAAAATTTCTGATAAATCTTTTAAAAAGAAAGAAAAGCCGCTTTCAGCAAATATTTACAAGCTTTCTGCCGTAAAAGAGGGAAAACTTATCGAATTGGGTTTTTACAACGAGCCGGTCACAAAAATTTATCTGGACATGCTTCGTGACAATATGCTTGCGATGGTTTTTATATTCATCTTTTTGGGCTTTTTCCTTTCGAATTTAATCGCAGGGATTTTGATTAAGCCGATTAATATCCTGATAAAAAGTTTGGGTGACTTTGCAAAAGGTAACTTTTCTCACCGTCTTGAAGAATCAAATTATCTGGAAATCAACCGTCTCATTCGTTCATACAACGAAATGGCAGAGTCGTTGGAAAAACTCTATCAGTCTTTGGAGCAACAGGTAAAGGACAGAACGAAAGAGTTGGAAGCAGCTTATTCTGAGTTGAAAAGTACTCAGGCAATGATGGTTCATTCAGAAAAAATGAAGTCTTTAGGTGAGTTGGTTGCCGGAATTACTCATGAAATCAACAATCCCGTTAATTTTATTTATGGAAATCTTATCCACCTCAAAAATTATACGACTGATTTGATGTCTGTGATTGAGACTTATGGAGAAATGGAATCGGATTTGTCAGAAGAACATCGAAAAAAGATTGTTGCGTTGAAAGAAGAAATCGACCTCGACTTTTTGAAAGATGACTTGCCGGAACTTATCAGAAGTTGCCAGGAAGGAACAGAGCGCACGAAAAACATAGTCCTTGATTTGAAAAACTTCTCCAGACTTGAAGAAGCTGTCATAAATAATGTCGATTTGCCAAAAGAAATTGATACGACTTTGAATATTCTTCATAACAAATTCAAAAATAAAGTTACTGTTCATAAAGAGTACCAAGAAAATATGCCAAACCTCGAAGCCTTTGGCGGCCAAATAAATCAAGTGTTTATGAACATCTTGGACAACGCTGCATTCGCGATAAAAGGCAGTGGTGATGTATGGATAAGATTAAAAACCGAAGGCAACAATGCTATAATAGAATTCGAGGACAACGGTTGTGGAATGGATGAAAAAACCCAAAAGAAAGTTTTTGACCCCTTCTTTACAACAAAGGCCGTCGGACAGGGCACGGGTCTTGGAATGGCAATCAGCTATAAAGTAATCAAAAACCATAAAGGCAATATTGAACTTGTTTCAGAAGAAGGAAAAGGATCTAAGTTCACGATAACATTACCTTTGAAGATGGATGGACTAAAATAATAACTGAATAAATTGAAGAACGGAATTAAGAATGGAAAAATATAACATACTGCTTGTTGATGACGAAGAAGACAATTTGGCTCTTCTGTATAGAACTTTGAGAGGTTCATACAATCTTGAGAGGACTACCTCGCCATTGACAGCGCTTGAGATTTTGAAAGAAAAAGATTTTGAACTTGTAATATCTGACCACAAAATGCCTGAGATGGATGGAGTCGAGTTTTTGAAACGTGTTCAGCTTTCACATCCCAACGTTATGAGGATTCTTTTGACGGCATATTCAGATGCAAATATTTTGATTGATGAAATTAACTATTCAATGTTTTTTCGTTATGTGAAAAAACCTTTTAACACTGATGAGTTGCAGCTTATTGTTTCTTAGGCTTTGGAATATTACCAGCTGAAACATGACAACGATAAATTAATCGCGGATTTGAAAGAACTTTTCTCCGGAACAATCAAAGCCATCATGGAAGCTTTGGACGCAAAAGATTCATATACTTCAGGTCGAAGCAAAAGAATCACGTTCTATTCTGTCCAAATTGCAAAACAAATCGGGCTTTCACAAATTGATGTCGGAAAAGTTGAACTTGCAGGCATGCTGCACGACATCGGGATGATAGGGGTTTCGGATGATATTTTATACAAGATTGATTCTTTGAGCCAAGAAGAATATGACGAAATCAAAAAACATATTACTTACAGCGTAAAAATTCTTGAAGACATAAAACAACTGAAAGACGTCGTTGAAATCATTAAATACCATCACGAAAAATACGACGGAACGGGCTATCCGTTCAACATAAAGGGTGAGGACATACCAATCGGTTCGAGAATAATTGCTGTTGCTGATGCTTTTGACAGTATAATTTCGAATAGAATTTATCGAAACAAAATTGAAATGAACGAAGCCTTCAACAAAATCAAAGCAGGCTCGGGTTCTCATTTTGACCCGATTGTAGTAAAAGCTTTTGAAGATAGTTTTGAGTCAATTGTTTTAACCATAAAAGATATCGACAGCTAAGTCGGGTTTTCGTTTTTATAATTACTCTTTTTGACAATGTTTTTGCTTGCACCTTTCTATATTATGGAAATGGAAGGAGCGGTTATGCCTGAAAATCTTTTGAACAAAAAAGATAACAATTTGAAAATGGCTGAAAAATACCTCGGAAAATACCTTTTTGACCTGCAAAAGCATTTTGCTTTGAGTGATTATCAATTGGTTAAGATATTGAACGGCAATATTTCGAGACTAAAGAAAAAACATAAAAATATGAATTTTAGAGAAAAATTTTTTAATATTTTCAAAAATAGTTTTTCACAAACTCATTAATATGCTATGATTAAGAAATGAGTGAAACAAACCAAACAAAAAAAACAATTGAAGTTGACAGTGAGTTTTTGGATTCTTTGTACGGTCTTGTCGGGAAAATGCCGCCAGGAGAAAAGAGCATTAACGTTGACCTTTTGAAAGATTTAATTCTTGATATTAAACGTAAAATGGACAGAATTAAAACCGAAGCGCTGGAAGAAGCTTCTTCTTCCTCTGTTATGGGCGGTGCACGTGTACAAACAAAGTCTGATATGCAAACCGAAATGGCCGGTGATGACGGTATTGGGGAGAAGAATATTCTTATCGTTGACGACCTTGGGGTCATCACTTATCAGCTAGGGGTTATGTTTCGCAACCTAGGCTATGATGTCACAATCGCAAAAGAGATTTATGATGCGATTACAAAATATAAAAAGTTTAATTTTAATTTAATTATAATGGACTTATTCATACCGACTGACAGAGAAGGTTTTATCCTCCTTGATGAATTAGTGAAACTTGTTAAAATGAACGAAAGCAACACAGTCATCGGGGTTATGACCGCTTCATCAAAAAGAGAACACCGCCAGCTTTGTATGAAAAAGGGCGCTGATTTTTATATCGAAAAAATTGATGACTGGCAAAAAGAACTTATCGAATATTGCGAAAAAAATTAAAACCCGCTTTTATTTCTAAAAACGGGTTGCTAGTGATTTTCGTATCCTAAATAATAATTTAGATAATGTTTTCTTTGATAGCTTTTACGGCTGCTTGTACTCTATCATCTACACAGAGCTTTTGCAATATGCTGCAAACGTGCGCTTTCGCCGTATGTACGCTTACGATTAAGTCTTTTGCGATTTCTGTGTTGCTTTTGCCTTTGACGAGAAGCCTGAGGACTTCAAACTCTCTTTCTGTCAATTGCGCTCTGGCATCAGAAATGTCTGCGCTGTTTTTAAGGTTTGTGTTTTCAGGTTTCGGGAAAAGATTCAAGGCTACTTGTGCAATTGCAGAATCCAACCAACAAGCCCCTTTTGCAACGTTTCTGATTACGCTGGCAAGAGTGTTCGGGTCAATGTCTTTCAGGCAATAAGCTGAAGCGCCGGAGCCCAATGCTGCGAGAACTTCTTCTTCTCTATCGTGAGAGGTAAGAATGATGACTCTTGTGGAAGGAGAGACTTCTTTTACTTTTTGAGTCGCCTCAATGCCGTTCATTTCAGGTAAACCCAAATCCATCAGTACAACGTGAGGTTTTTCTCTTTCAATTATTTCAAGTCCTTTAATTGCATCTTCCGCTTCTCCGATGACTGTAATATTCTCGAATTCATTAATCGTAGAGCGCAAACCTACTCTTGTAAGTTTATAGTCCTCAACGATAACTACATTAATTAACTCATTGCTCTGCTCAACTGTCATTAACATGCTTGAACCGTGACCTTTCTCTAATGGGGTGATAATATTTTTTCGACATGAGC
>CAZIVG010000159.1:0-4161 GCA_964542595.1 uncultured Muribaculaceae bacterium
GTGAATACAAAATTCAGGAAAGAATGATGCTTTCGGCTTTTGATTCAAAGACGCTTGCTTTGAACGACATTGTAATAAAAGGTGACAGTTTTTCTCGAACTTCGAAACTTTTTCTTTCAATCAACGGAAAAGTCGTCTGTGACTACCTTGCTGATGGACTGATTGTTTCTACACCCACAGGTTCTACCGCTTACACTCTTTCTGCCGGGGGGCCGGTTGTGTCGCCTGGGTTGGATGCGGTTGTTGTTGTGCCGATTTGCCCTCACACTTTGACGGCACGTCCGCTTGTGATTCCTGCGTCGGATGAAATAGAAATTTCAAGCTGTAAAACTTGCAACAGGTTGAAACTCTCTGCAGACGGACAAGATACAATTGACATAAATCCTGATGATTCAGTTATTATTAAAAAAAGTACAGTCATGGCAAAACTTGTTATACTGGAGAAAGAAAACAATGAATTTTACTCGATTTTGAGACAGAAATTGCAATGGGGAGTTGCGCCTTAGCCTTATTATGATAAAGAAACTTTTGATTAAAGATTTTATAATTATTGATGAATTGGACCTTGAATTTGACAGAGGGTTCAATGTTATTACCGGTGAAACAGGTGCCGGCAAAAGTATAATGATTAATGCAATCGACCTTGCCTTCGGGGCAAGAGGGAACAAAGAACTTGTCAAATCAGGTAAAACAAGAGCCTTGATTGAATTGACACTTTGTGTCGGAGAGAAATTCCCTTTATCGTTTTATGAAGAATACGGAATCGAATCGTTTGGGGAAGAAATTGTTTTATCTCGAGAAATAACAGAAGCCGGCTCACGATCAAGAGTTAACGGCGTATTGGTAACGCAAGATGTAATAAAAACTTTGCGTGAAATGTTGATTGATATTCACAACCAGAACATGACTTACACATATATTCAACCGAAACATCACATCAGACTTCTTGATGGATACGGTGAAGGTGCGCATTGTGAAATTTTTGAAGCATATAAAGAACTTTTTTCTCAATATAGCGATGTTTTGAAAAAACTTGATGTGGCACAGAATAAATCTGCTTTGTCGGAGCAGCAAATTGAGTTTTTACGCTTTCAGATCGATGAAATCGAGTCAGCGCAAATTGAAGACGTTGAAGAGGACACAAAACTTAATGATGAATTAAATGTTTTGTCGAACTTTGAGAAACTCAAAGAACTGACTTTTTCCTCCTATTGGGCGCTTTACGGTGATGATGGCTGCATTTTGACAGGACTGGGAAAGGTTAAGTCGAGTCTTTCAAAGGCTGTTGAATCTGATTCTTCGTTGGTGGAATTTGAGACAGAGGTTGTTAATTGTCAGGAGGCATTGCGAGAATTGGCGTCGAATTTGAGAAGTTATTCGGAGTCAATGGAGCTTGATGAAAAAAGGCTCGATGAGATTCAGCAAAGAATTGATGTTTTAGACAAAATTAAACGCAAATACGGAAACACTCTTGAAAAGGTCGTTGAGACCTATCAGGGGCTGCTGAATGAATATAATTCAGTGGAGTTTGCTAATGATGAAATAGAGCTTTTGACTCGCAAAAAAGAGGAACTTTTTTCAGCAGTTATGTCTGCAGCGAAAATGCTTTCTGATTCGAGAAAACAGCTTTCTTCGGGGCTTTCAGAGTTGATAAGAAATGAACTTGAAAAACTGGATATGCCGAAGGTTCGCTTTGAAATTGCGGTTGAACCTTGTGAACTTAATGCGAACGGCGCAGATAATGTCGAATTTTTGATTTCCACAAACATTTCGGAATCTCCGAAACCGCTGGCGAAGATTGCTTCCGGCGGTGAAATTTCAAGGGTCATGCTTGCTATTAAAACAATTTTTGCTAATTCGGACAATATTAATACAATTATTTTTGACGAAATTGATACAGGAATTTCAGGAAACGCATGTCAGGCAGTTGCTACTGAGATTTCAGAACTTGCAAAGTCCCATCAGATTATTTCTATCACCCACCAGCCGATTATTGCGGCGAAGTCTGACAGACATTTTTACGTTGCAAAAACGCAAGATGAAACAACAAATGTTAAGGTTTATACCCTTGATGAAGCGAACAAGGTTAAGGCCATTGCGATGCTTGCGGCAGGTGAAGTTACGGATGATTCGATTAATTTTGCAAAACAGTTGATTTACAATTAGTTTGGTTGAAATATGTTCATTCAATACATTGCTCAATATCTTGAATACCTCGAGGCGGAACGTGGGCTTTCTCAAAATACAATTGACGCCTATCGGCGTGACTTGAGTTCATTTTGCGATTTTTTAACAGAAGTTGAGAAGGTTGAAGATTTAGAAAAAATTAAAAGAAATCATATAAATTATTTTATTAAAGAACTTCATGAAAAGAATTACTCGCCAACCAGCGTTACAAGAAAGATAGCAGCCATTCGAGGATGGTTTAGGTGGCTTTTTGCGAATGAAATCGTTTCAAACGACCCGAGTTTGAGCATTGAACTTCCGAAGCTTCGAAAAACTTTACCTAAAGTGGTTTCGGTTTCAGAAATTGAAAAAATTCTCGCAAGCAGCCTTTCAGAGATTGAAACTGTGATGATGGAATTGCTTTATGGTACAGGTTTGAGGGTTTCGGAGCTTGCGGGGCTTGAGTTGAACAACATTGAACTTTCATCAAAATATATAAGGTGCGTTGGAAAAGGTTCCAAGGAAAGGATTATTCCGATTGGTGAAAAAGCAAAATCTGCGGTTTTGAAGTATTTAAAAAAACGTGAACTTTTGATGAAAAAGTTTCGCCTCGAAACGAAGCGTTTTCTTGTTAAGGATAACGGGAAACTAATGACAAGACAGGATGTTTATGTTTTCATAAAAAGACAGGGGGAGTTGTTGAAAAAGCATATTTCTCCTCACACTTTGAGACACAGTTTTGCTACGCACATGCTTGAAAACGGAGCGGATTTGAGAGTGGTTCAGGAGCTTCTCGGGCACAGCGATGTTTCGACAACACAGCTTTACACTCACGTCAGTAAGAAGCGATTAAAGGAAGTTTACTTTACAATTAACGGCTAAAAGATGAGACTTAAAGAGATTTATAATTCGGATAATACTAAAAATAATCAACCTGTTATTTCTTACGAGGTTTTTCCTCCGAAAGATGACACGGATGGTTCTAAAACGCAAAATCTTATATCTGAACTTGAAAAACTTAAAAACTTTGACCCTGCTTTGGTTTCTGTGACCTACGGTGCCGGAGGCTCTAATCAGAATCAGTCTGTTGAGATTATAAAAAGAATTAAAAACGAGCTTTGTGTGACTCCGATGCCTCATTTTACCTGTGTTTCCACGAGCGAAGCATTTATAAAAGATTACCTGAAAACAGTTGAAGAAATGGGTATAGAAAACATTTTGGCGCTCAGAGGAGATATTCCTGAGGATTGCGAATTTTGTCATGATTTTAAATATGCGTCAGAACTTGTTGAATGCATAAAGTCTAATTCCGGCCTTGCCGTTGCGGTAGCCGGTTATCCTGAATGTCATAAAGAGGCCGAATCTCTTAAAAAAGATATAGAATTTTTGAAAAAAAAGGTTGATATAGGCTCGGATGTAATTTATACGCAGTTGTTTTTCAATAACGATCACTTTTTTAAATTTATAGAACTGTGCTGCGCGGCGGGTATTTCTGTTCCGATTATTCCGGGTATTTTACCTGTGACGAGTTATAAACAGCTTGAAAAAATGACTTCACTTTGCCGAGTTGACGTGCCTGGAATTTTGGGTGAATCACTCGAAAAACACAAAGATGATAAGGATTACATCAAAAAATTCGGAATCGAGTATGCTGCGAAACAGTGTCAGGAATTGCTTGATAATGGAGTTCAGGGATTGCATTTTTATACACTAAATAAAGCATATGCAACGAGCGAAATTTTGTGTAATCTTGTGTAAAACCTTAAGGACAAACAAATGAAACTAATTTCAGAAAATTTACATATAATTTCAAAGTCAACAAAAGAAGCTGTTTTGAACCGTGATGAGGCTTTTATCAGAAACTTACTTTCTTGTCAGATAGAAACTAATCCTGATTGGCTTGATTTGAACATAGGGCCGGCCAGAGCTGCTTTTGCGGGGACTATGAAGTGGCTTGTTGATATTGCACAAGATATGACAAACATTCCTTTGTCT
>CAZIVG010000160.1:0-4135 GCA_964542595.1 uncultured Muribaculaceae bacterium
TATTTTTTCTAATGTGAGAGACATAACCCCCAACCCTGTCATCGTCCGCCTGCAAGTCGGTGCAAATGCCAGAGATGATTCTTGCATATTTGTTGAAACTGGATTTTCGCTGGGTAGTTTTAATGTGGATTTCTCCTCGGCAGAAAAAGCTGCTGAATCAATTGAAAACATCGATGATTTGCTTAACATAATCCAATCGAAAAATGCTGAATTAGGTGCGGTTTACAATCGTTTGGAATCCGTTATAGATTCACAGGTTATACAGATCGAAAACCTATCCTCTGCGCGTTCGACTATTTTGGACGCTGATATTGCAGAGGAGCAAGCAAAATTCGTCAAGGCCAAAATTCTTCAAAATACCAGTGCGGCTTTGCTTTCACATGTACAAAAGGATAATATGGATTTGTTATTAAAACTCATCGGCTAGAAAGTTGAGGGATGTTTAATTTTCTGTTTTTTTTAAACATCACTTTATGAAAGATAACAAACAACAAGAAGTTTATGTGAAAGTGACAAAAAATGGTCCTTACATGCTTTACGGAATCAGTGAAGTTTCTCGTGAAATAATTTTGCACGATGAAGAAGGTATCGGGGTTGAATATAAAAAAGACAAAGTTTTTTATTCGGAAAATTCTCCGATTTGTCTTTGTCGGTGTGGTAAGTCAAATAATGCGCCCTTTTGTGATGGCATGCATTCGCTGACAAATTTCGACGGTACTGAAACAGCATGTTTTGACCCAATATTGAAGGATGCAAAAATCTATGAAGGCCCGACTCTTACGTTGGCTGATAATGAAAAATATTGTGCTTTTGCAAGATTTTGTGATGCAGATGGCGGGATATGGAATTTGATTTTCAAAGAAGATGAATTATCTGCAACGAAAGTGATAAGGGAAGCGAATCTATGCCCCGCAGGGAGGCTTTTGGTTTTTGATAAGCAGGGGAAACTTCTCGAGGACAACCTGCCCCAATCGGTTGCTTTGCTCGAAGACGGAGGATTGAAAATCAGTGGTCCTTTATGGCTTCGAGGAAAAATCAGAGTCGAAAGCGCAGACGGAAAAAACTATGAAATCAGAGGCAAGCAAACTCTGTGTCGTTGCGGCAAGTCAAAAAACAAGCCGTTTTGCGACAGTTCTCACAAATATATTGAATTTTGTGCGAATTACCCCGAGACTATCTGATGAAGTTTGTCCAGATTTTTTCTTCCGGTTCGGGATGGTTGATTCCCGCATTTTTGCCGGCTTCTATACACTTTAGCATCCAAGCCATATTCGAAGCTAGATTTCTCATAATCTGTAGTCCTTCGTGGTCTTGTTTTACGTCATCGGGTTTGCTCCCGTGAACCATGTTCCAGTAATTTGAAGAAACAACAGGCATGTTACTGATTGTGAAATGTTTCATTATCGAATCTATCGAGGCTGTTGTGCCTGCACGTCTTGCTGAAACTACGGCGGCAGCGGGTTTGTATTCAAAATTCTTTTTTCCTGCGAAAAAGGCTCTGTCCATAAAAGACAAAAGTCTTCCGCTTGGGTGGGCATAATAGACAGGTGAGCCGAAAATGAATCCGTCAGCAGTTTTTGCTTTTTCGATGAATGTGTTGATTTCGTTTGCGTCGAAAGCACAGTATCCTTCATTTTGTCTGCAAGCCATGCATCCGATGCAATCGCGCACTGGCGCTGCACCGAGTTGGATAATTTCTGTTTCTATATTTTCTTTTTCCAAAACAGACGCAATCTCACAAAGCGCTGTGTAGGTGCAGCCTTTGAGATTTGAACTTCCGTTTACCATTAAGACCTTCATAAGCTTCTCCTTTTTTTGATTATAAATTATTATAATCAAAAAAAGAAGAAAATATGAAGGGGGTTTATGTTTTATGAATGAAAAAGAAAAAATGCTCAGAGGTGATTTATATTTTGCTGAGGATGAGGCTTTGGATAAAGAACGCATTGCGGCGCAAGAATTGTACTTTAAGCTAAACAGCCTTCCTCCGTCAAAAAACGACGAAAGAAATGAAATTGTAAGAAAACTTTTTGGGAAAATCGGTAAAGTCTTCACAATTCGTTCAACGTTTTTTTGCGACTATGGTTACAATATTGAGGCTGGTGAGAATTTTTACGTAAACCACAACTGCACAATCCTTGACTGTGCGAAAGTTACGTTTGGGGATAACGTTTTTATTGCGCCGAATTGCGGATTCTACACTGCGGGGCATCCGATTGATGCACAAGAAAGAAACAGCGGGCTTGAATTCGGGTATCCGATAAAAGTTGGAAACAACGTTTGGTTTGGTGGCGGCGTCAGTGTTATGCCGAATGTAACAATCGGGGACAATGTTGTCATTGGCTCAGGCAGTGTAGTTACAAAAGACATTCCCTCGAATGTAGTTGCGGTGGGGAACCCGTGCCGTGTCATTCGAGAAATCACTGCAGCAGACAAGATGGTTGTTTAGTCTGTCGAGTCGATGTATTTTTGGACGTCAAACTTGCTTTTGGCGCCGTTGTATGTCATTGAACGGATTTTCCCGCTCACGGGTTTTTCGATGAAGGCTCGGTCGTGCAGTCCTCCGATTGACCACAAAATCGCGGTATAGCCATTGGCAGAAGGAGCGTCGAATGCGTATTTGTCGTTGAGTTTTATCGCAAAGTCCAAGGCTTCTTGCGGTGAGCGAGTCCATTGCAAAATCATTTTTGCCCAGTACATTCGGAGGTATCCTTCGATTTTTCCTTCTTTTAAAAGTTGTTTTTGTGATGCATTCCAAAGGTCGTCGTGTGTTTTTGCGTTTTCGAGTTCTTCAAAGCTGTAAAGATAAGGCCTGATGTCGTTTTTGTGTTTTTCAAGGGTGGTTTTTGCCCAATCGGGAACGCATTTCAGGGTTTTGTAATCCTTGCAGTAAAGGCAGAAATTGTCAGAGAGTTCTTTTTGGGTAATTATTTCGTCAAAGAAAACTTCTTTGTTTTCTGCTGTTTCGTCTGATTTGAAAACCTCCAGAGCGATTCTTTGAGAGGAAATGAAACCGAAATTCAAATATTTTGAAAAGCCCGACGTTACTCGTTTTGTGGGGTCGTTTTTGTCTTTTGCATAAAACGGCAGTTTTTCGTGGATGAAATCTTGAATGATTTCAAGGCTCTTGGGTGAAGGGTTGGGGTATTCTGTTAAAAATTCTTCGATGTGAAAATAGATTTTTCTTCGTAGTGTTGCGGCGTTGTATTCCTGTTTATCCGAAACATACCTTGCGGGGAGAATGTTGTGACCGTCGATTTCTATCGTCGGGAAATGCTTTTCTTCAAAAAAAGATTCTTCAATCGGGTCAAAGTCTTTTATTATTAAACAGGGAGAATTTTTCTCAAAAAAATCCGTGATTTCTTCTTTTTTTGAAAAAACCTTAAAATTGATTTTGTTTTTCTCAAAGTCTTTCAGTGTTTTTTCAAATTCCTGCTTAAAAAATTTATTTTTATTTTCAATTTCAAATTCAGGTATCTTAAAAACTGTACAAAATGGTTTGTTTTCTTTTTCGGAAAGTTTTTTGGCATAGTCCAGTGCAAAGTTGTCATACGCTCGAAACTCACGTGTGACAAGGTAAAAAATTTTTTGCGCGACATTTTTGTTTTTCGTATCTTTGAAGAAAATTCTTGCCGGATTAACCTCGTTTTCGGTCTCGATTTCGTCGGGCATGTACTTTAGCATGTTGTATTTTGTTATTCGTTCCATTTTACCAGTTTAAACAAGAATAGCTTTTATGCAATTGCTTAAGAGGATGATTTGTTACAGGTTGGCCATTGGTGGGCAGTTTGGTATAGAATAAGTGTGTAGAAAAAGAGGTATTTATGAATAAAGTTATAAAATCAATAATCCTTGCTGCGGGCAAGGGCACGAGAATGAAATCTGAAACATCAAAAGTTTTGCATAAAATTTTTGAAAAAGAGCTTTTGGGATATGTCATCGATGCGGTGAATGGCACAGGCATGGCTGAGGAAAATTTTGTAATCGTCGGTCATCAGGCTCAAGCTGTTGAAGATTATGTTTCAAAAAATTACAACAATGCAAAATGCCGCTTGCAAGAGCCGCAGCTTGGTACCGGGCATGCTGCTTATCAGGCTTATGAGGATTTGAAAGGTTTTGACGGACAAGTTATAAT
>CAZIVG010000161.1:0-3799 GCA_964542595.1 uncultured Muribaculaceae bacterium
CAATTTTAAGTGTAAACATTACGATTGTTTGTAAAAATAAAAATATTATATTATAATGTTATAGCTTAAGCGACACAACTAACACAGTACTGGAATCAAGAGAGAATGGCACTAACCTTTCAAGAATTAATTTTAAACTTATCAAAATTTTGGTCAGATTACGGATGTATAATCCAACAGCCTTATGATATTGAAAAAGGCGCATCAACAATGAACCCTGCAACTTTTTTGCGTTCATTGGGACCGGAGCCTTGGAATACTGCAATGGTTGAACCTTGCAGACGTCCGACAGACGCTCGCTATGGTGAAAACCCGAACAGATTGGGTCACTATTTTCAATATCAGGTAATTTTGAAACCTTCTCCCGATAATGCTCAAGAACTTTATCTTAAAAGTTTGGAAGCTATGGGTATTGATCTTTCACAGCACGACGTGAGATTCGTTGAAGACAATTGGGAATCACCAACTCTCGGTGCGGCAGGAGTCGGCTGGGAAGTTTGGCTTGATGGTATGGAAATAACTCAATTTACATATTTCCAACAAGTAGGCGGATTAGAAATTAAGCCTGTAGCACTTGAACTCACATACGGTCTTGAAAGAATTGCGATGTATCTTCAAAACGTAAATTCTGTTTTCGATGTTATGTGGAACAAAGAATTAAAATATGGTGAAATTTATCTTCAAAATGAAATAGAACAATCAAAATATAACTTTGAGGTTTCTTCGGCTGACAAGTTATTCAAAATGTTCGACCTTTATCAAGAAGAAGTCGAAAACTGCCTAGAGAACAAGCTTGTTCTGCCTGCTTACGATTACGTTTTGAAGTGTTCACACACGTTCAATCTTTTGGATGCAAGAGGCGTTATTTCAAAAGACGAAAGAATAAATTTTATCAATAGAGTAAGAAGAATGGCAGCGATGGTTGCTTCATTGTACGTGGAGCAAAGAGAAGCGCTGGGATTCCCTTTGTTGAAGAAAAAAGAGATTTTAATTTAAAAGGATAATAATACATGAGCCAACAAGAAGTAACAGAAGCCGGACTGGTAGAAAACTTTGTTTCAAAACTTTTGAAAACAAAAAATCCTGATGACATGCTTGAACAATCTAAAGCAACAGGTTTAAACAAAACGTTGACCTGGGTGGACTTAATCATTTTGGGTATTGGAGCCGTAATCGGTGCCGGTATTTTTTCAATGGTCGGATCAGCGGTTGTCGGAACTCCAGGACATCCCGGAGCGGGTCCTGCGTTGGTTGTTTCAATGATTATTGCCGCTGTTGCTTGTATCTTTTCAGCATTGTGTTATGCAGAGTTTGCTTCAATGATACCTGTTTCGGGCGGGGTTTATACATACACCTTTGCTACAATGGGTGAACTTGCGGCTTGGATGGTCGGTTGGGTTTTGATGCTACAATACACAATCGGGAATATCGCTGTTGCTTGTAGTTGGACCGGATATCTTTTGCAGTTTTTAAGAGGTTTTGAACCTTATGCAAAAGCCTTACCGGCATTGCTTCAGCCTGTTGCCCATCACATCATGTATCCGCCGTTGTGGCTTGTGAATGACCTTGCGACGGCAAAAGAAACTTACATAAAAATGGGGTTGAACCCGGCGGACCACATCCCGCACCTTCTCGGGTTTATACCTTTTTCAATAAATCTCCCTGCGATTCTTATGATTATGCTTGTGACGTCAATTCTTGTTAAAGGCATTTCAGAATCAAAAAACATGGCCGGAATAATGGTTATTATTAAACTTTTGGTTATTGCTTTGTTTATCGGGGTTGGTGCATTTTATGTAAAACCTGACAACTGGACACCTTTTATGCCAAACGGCTTTGGAAGTGTTTTAATCAGTGCGTTTACTATTTTCTTTGCTTACACAGGTTTTGATGCAATTTCTACTGCGGCAGAAGAAACGAAAAACCCTCAAAAAGATATCCCAATCGGAATTATCGGAACGCTTGTTCTTTGTACAATAGTCTATATTTTCGTTGCTCTTGTTTTAACAGGGGTTGTCAGATGGGACATGATTAATGTACACGCTCCTATTGCTCATGCAATGCAGGTTACAGGCCAAGGTTGGATTGCCGGTTTGATTTCTGTCGGGGCTTTGACAGGTTTGACATCCGTTCTTTTGGTTATGCAGCTTGCTGCAACAAGAATCTTGTTCTCTATGGCAAGAGACAACTTTTTCCCGACAATTCTGAAGAAAGTCCATCCTGTTTACAAAACTCCCCACATCATCACTTGGGTTGTGGGTGCGGCGATGGTAATCGGTTGTATTTTCCTTGATTTGAATCTTGCTGCCCAACTTTGTATCTTCAGTGTTTTCACATCGTTCATAATAGTTTGTATCGGCGTTCTTATCTTAAGAAAAACAGATCCGGACCGACAGAGGCCTTTCAGAGTTCCTTGTGCACCGCTTTTCCCTGCTTTGGGTATAATCCTTTGCGGCGGTTTAATGATCGTTGCTATTACCAGCATGGGTAAGACTGCTTTGCTTTTCCCGCTGTGGTTGGCCATCGGTGCAGGTATATATGCGGGGTATGGTTATAAAAGAAACAGAAGAATTGAATCTATTGAAGAAAAAAGGCTTAAAAATAAAGAAGCCAGAGAGAAAACTTCAACTGAGATTTCTTCTTAATAAAATTTTTTAATAACTAACCAGAACAGACAGTTTAATACTGTCTGTTTTTTAAATCTGTATTTTTTGTGAAGAAAAGTTAAGACAAATATTTTTTTGAAGAAGTCCTTCAAATGCAGTAGTGATAATACTAAACGAACTATGATATAATCATCTCACATGCTGTCTTAGTATTTACATGATTATTATTCTACAAATGTAGGTATGATAAATATATATACTCTAAAGAAGTATGAAAATGTCCATGCATAAATCTAAATAAAATAAGGAGCCACGAATGAAAAGGTTTTTTGAAAACGAAACCCGTAGGGGTTTTTCTCTGGCAGAAGCACTAATTACTTTGCTTATTGTCTGTTTGATTACATTAGCATCAATACCCGTTCTTACGAAAAAGAAAAGAGACTTAAACACAGCAGGACACGGAGTTTGGATGTGTACAAGAAACTCTGCGGGGCAGTATGTTTATTATTCCAAAGAGGCAGACAATGGAGACCCTAACAATCCTGATACCTGGACAGCTACAGGCACAAATTCTTGTGAGTTTAAACCTCCTGCTCAAGCCAGAAACTTTTCTGTTGTTGTAGTCGGCGGCGGCGGTGGAGGCGGTAATGGAATTACCGATTATGAAGTCAAGGCCAGCACAGAGGGAAATGACACTCGAAAATATTTTACTCCTTCAGTGAGTGGATTTTATGATGTTCTTGTTATTGGCCCCGGTGGTGGCGGCGGCAACGCACAGAGTTCAGATGCTAACATGGGCGCCGGTGGCGGCTCTGGTGGTATGTTTCAAGGTTATATACCGCTTTTTTCAGATGTTAATTATGCACTTATCGCAGAAAGAGGCGGTAAAAACGGAGGGGACCAGTATCATGGTGGGTCTTCTGACTCTACATCCCACGGTTGGGCAGAGTCTGGCTATACGTCTTATTTCCAATCAACAAATGCACCTGCTAACAAAACTACAAACATAGTTGTTTCAGGCGGTGGAGGCGGAGAAGGCGTTGGATGTAGTAAATGGAAATGTAGAGGCGGAGAAAGTGTCGGTGGTGGCGGTAGTGTCACACAAAAAACATATGTCAGTTCTTACGCTTTTGGTGATGCTCCATCAAGAAATTCAGAAGTAACGACTTCTGCAGGAAAATCCGGCTCGCGCG
>CAZIVG010000161.1:3809-4082 GCA_964542595.1 uncultured Muribaculaceae bacterium
TACGGAGGAAGAAGTAATTACAAAAATCCTTTGGGCCAAATTGTAAACTATGGCAGGGATGGAAACGGTGGCGGTTCAAGCGTATATTTCCATCCAACGATTGAGGGCAATTGGGCTTCACGCAACTCTTTTCCGGGTCAATGGGGCGCAAATGGTTTTGTAATGGTTTCACAAAATATTAGAAAATTCGGTCAAGGTGGCAGTGCTTCTCAGCCTATACAGCAATTTGTTACTTCTATCAACGGAAAGATTTTTGTAAACATACATAACGCA
>CAZIVG010000162.1:0-3991 GCA_964542595.1 uncultured Muribaculaceae bacterium
TTAATCCTTCTGAGGATTTTTGTTCCAGTGCCAACAAAAGCTTTAACGCTGCAATTCTTTGCATTTTGGGCGGAGCCAGTCTCAGCATCTCAATCGCTTTCATCATAACAGGATCATTGTCATACCAGCGATTGCCTTTACCTTGATATTTTGAAACAGTTTCGTATAAATGTTCTATAACATCTGCTGCAACTTGCTCTTGCAGCTTCAAAATATAGTCAGCCGCTTCTGCTTTCTTGTCATCTGTTTGAAGTCTCAAAAGCTCCAATGCCTCTTTCAAGATTGGGTCTTTGTCATACCAGCGTCTAGCATCTGTCATATCTTATCCTCTTTTAGTGCGTTCTCAATTATACCAATTATATAGATTTTATTCCACGTTGTCTAATAAGTTAATCTAAATTTTCTTTAAACGGCTCGATTGCTCTGTCCAAAATCCCCAAACAATGGGCAATTGAGATACCGTAATTCGTAATCGGAAGGTTTGCTTTTTTGCATTTCATAATCCTTGATAAAACCTCTCGTTTGTTTGTCATGCAGGCTCCGCAATGAATCAAAAGTGCATATCCATCGAGTTCCTTCGGGAAATCATGCCCGCTGTGATAAATAAATTCGAGATTTTTCCCACTTTTTTTTGTAAGCCATTTCGGAATTTTTACACGTGCAATATCATCTTCAATCTGGTGATGAGAGCAGCTTTCACAAATCAAAATTTTGTCACCGTTGTTTAGGTTGTCAATTTTTGATGCACCTTTGTAAAACTCTGCAAGGTCGCCTTTCATTCTTGCAAAAACTATTGAAAAGGAGGTCAAAGGCATAGTTTCAGGTAATGCGTCTGAAACTTCTTTGAAAGCCTGTGAATCTGTGATAACAAGTCGCGGCGGATTTTTCAGTTCCTGGATTGTTTGCGTCAATTCACTTTCCTGTGTGACAAAAGCCTTACATCGATTGTCTAAAAGGTCTCTGAGGACTTGAACCTGAGGGAGGATGATTCTGCCTTTTGGTGCTTCTTTGTCCACAGGGATAACCAAAACAACCGTGTCGTTGGCCTTTACAATGTCTCCAAGAATCGATGGTGGTGTGATAAATTCGTCGGGACAAATTTCGACAAGCTGCTCTTTGACTTGAAAAACAACATCTCTACCCGTTAAAAGGCTTGTCTTCAAAGGAGTTTTGACGAATTTTGTTATTTCTTTCAGTTTTTCATCGGAAATCTGAGTGACATCTTGTTTGTTTACAATTGCCAAAACCGGAATATTTCTGGTTTTAAACTCTTCAAAAAGCCCGATTTCATAATTGTCCCAGCCGTTAGAGTCTGAAATTATAATTGCAATATCGGTTCTGTCAAAGATTTTTCTGGTTTTTTCGATTCTTTGCGCACCAAGATCACCAATGTCGTCCACCCCCGCTGTGTCAATGAAAACAACAGGGCCAAGCGGCAAAAATTCCATTGTTTTTTCAACAGGGTCAGTTGTTGTACCCGCAGTTTCAGACACAATCGATATATCTTGATTCACCAGGCTGTTTAAAAGAGACGATTTTCCGGCGTTTCTTTTTCCGAAAATACCTATATGGAGCCTGTTAGCTTTTGGTGTTCCCTGCATTGTTTTCCTCCTCAATTTCTGCCTGTATCTCCCTAAAAGAAGTGTCACTCAGCATGAAATATATTACTGAAACAACGGTTATTGTAATCATTATTGTTATTTGATGAATAAATGCAATGCCCAGAGCATTGGATTTTTCTATGTGGTAAATTCCGAGAGCAAGTATGTAGGCGTACTGATAAGGCCCGACGAAAACCGATGATGACGGGATAATTGTCGAAAGGGCAATAAAACTGATTACGAAAAATGCAATCGAAAAGCCGTAATGGTGTCCGAAGCCTGTTATCAAAATGTAGGTCAAAATGCATTCAATCCCCCATGCTGCACAACTTGCGAGAAACGCTAATGTGAGACATTTCGGGTTGTTTAGTGCCTGAAAGCCATCCATAAAAGAGTTCAAATGTTTTGCTATTTTTTCCAACGATGGCTTAAATTTTTGAAGAAAATGAATTTCCGATAACTTTGAAAAAATCCAGTTAATTTTATTAAACTTGAAAATTACAAAGAAAAACAAAAGGCTACCCAGAAACAGTGCTGCAGCGATATAGGTAATGTTTAAAACCCATTGGTGCTTGAAGTAGGTTAGGACAGCGAAAAACAGAATCATCAAAACTGATATCCCGTCAATTATTCTTTCGAGAATAATCGAGCCTAAAAGCTTCATTCTGCTTTCGTCGTATTTGTTCCCAATGTGGCAGGCTCTCCAGATGTCTCCGGCGCGTGCAGGAAGATAACTGTTCAGTGTGTTTCCTGTTGTGAATGTGAAAAATGCCTCCTTTACAGACAATTTGTTATCGTTGCAAAGAAGATATTTCCAGCGAAACCCTCTTATGTAAAGCCCGACGACATACAGTGGGATAAACAGCAAAAGAACTTTGTAATCAAAGACCTTGAATGTTTCGATCAGTCTGCTGAAATCCAGTTTCCAAAATATCAAAGCAATGAAAACAATGCTTATGACTGCGCCGATTATTTTGCTTTTGTGCTTTTTTATTTTAGTCAACTTTCACCAGCACCTTTACAGATGATTTCTCTTTGTTTCTTTCAAATGCCTCAATAGCTTCATCCATTTTGTAGATGTCAGAAATAAGCGGATTAACGTCAATTCGTTTCTGCTCAAGCATTCTCAACGCAGCTGCAAATTGACCGCATCTTGACCCAAGGACTGTAATTTCGTCAATTACAATAGGTGCAAGGTTAAATTCCTTTGAAGCAGCAATTGTGCTTTTCAAAATCAGAGTTCCTCTTGGTTTTGTTAATGAAAGTGATGTCTCAAATCCGGAAATAGAGCCGGTTGCTTCTACGACAAAATCGTACGTTTTTTCGACCTTCAGGTCATTTAAAAGTTGTGTTTTTACACCTTGTGCCTTTGCAATTGAAAGCTTTTCTTCGTGCTTTCCGACCAGAGTAATGTTTAAGCCCGCTGCGTTGAGCGCCAGGGCTATTATCAAGCCCAATTTTCCGTCGCCCAGCACGATAACTTTTTTGTCAGGTGCAATGTGAACTTGTTCGAGAATCTCAAGTGCAGCTGCCAACGGTTCAACGAAAACAGCTTCGTTATCTGTGACATTGTTGGGGATTACAAGCAAGTTTCTTTCAGGAAGCGAAACGTATTGAGCAAAACAGCCTTCTCTTTGCCAGATACCGAGTGTTGAGCGATTAAAACAGTGTCTTTCGAGTCCTTGTGCGCAATAATCACATTTTCCGCATCCGCAATTTATTTCGCCGACGACTCTTTTTCCGATTAATTCTTTATTTTGCGCTTTTTCCACAACTCCTGTAAATTCGTGTCCTAAGACGCCTTTATATCCCATGTAACCTTTGGTTATTTCATAATCTGTGTTGCAAATTCCGATAGTGTTCACATTGATAAGTGCTTCGCCTTCTTTTTGTTCAGGCATCGGGTAGTTATTTTCCAACTTTAATACTTCATCAAATACAATAGCTTTCATTCTCACTCCGTCTAATAATTTTTTAATATCCTAAAATATTATATAGCAAAAATTGCTAAGCAGCAGAATTCATTGGAATTTTATGAAGCAATGAGCCTTGGATTGCGTTTTGTTGTGCAAAATTCTGAACTTGCTGCTGCTGTTTATTTTCTTTGTAAACCTGCATTAGTTCTCTCCAGCCTTCAACAAATTCGACATTGTTTACGAGTACATCTTTTGGGATTCCGGCATGGTGAATTTTGGGTAGCAATTCATTGACCGGATATTTTATTGATTCGGGCTTATCATCGTCTGTGTCATTGCAAACGAAGTATTTATTACCTTTTTTGTCTGATTCAATCCCGATGATTGTAATTTCGTGTCCACCAATAACGTTTTGGTTGTCATCCGTGTAAGTGTAACCTATGATGACATTTTCACCTTTGTTTAATGTGTTTT
>CAZIVG010000163.1:0-3977 GCA_964542595.1 uncultured Muribaculaceae bacterium
CAGAAAAAGTAATGGAACATTATAAAAACCATAAAAACGTTGGTGAGATGGAAAACCCTTCTGCTATTGGTGAAGCAGTGTCTTTGGTTTGTGGTGATGCTTTGAAATTGTATCTCAAAGTCGATGACAACGGAATCATAACCGATGCAAAATTTCAGACCTTCGGGTGTGGCTCTGCGGTGGCGTCTTCAAGCATTTTAACGGAAATGCTAAAAGGTAAAACTGTTGAAGAAGCTGCAAAAATTTCAAATCAAGACATTGCAGACGCTTTGGGCGGGCTGCCTCCTGAAAAAATGCACTGTTCCGTCATGGGGCATGAGGCTTTGGAGTCTGCAATTGCGAATTACAAAGGCGAAGACGCCCAAACTCACTGTGACGAAAAAATCATTTGCAGATGCTATCATGTAACAGAAAATGCGATTAAAGAAGCTGTTGAGAAAAATAGCCTCACAGATATCGAAGAGGTTATGAATTATACGAAAGCCGGCGGTGCATGCGGCCAATGCCACGTTGCGATTCAAAAATATCTTGATGATTTCAAAAACAAAAAAGAAAAAGTTGATATCAAAAACATGTCGGTGACCCAATTGGTTCTGAAAATCAATAACGTTATCGAAAAATATATCTCGAACGAATTGAGAAAAGACGGCGGAGATATCGAACTCGTTGACGTGAAGGAAAACAAGGTCTATGTTTCGCTCAAGGGCAATTGTAAGTCGTGCAAATTTTCTTCGAACACGTTAAAAAACTTTGTGGAAGCTTCTTTGAAAGAACACATTTCTTCTGACATTGAAGTTGTTGAGGTGTAATTATGAAAACAGTTTATCTTGATAACAACGCCACAACCATGGTTGATCCAAAAGTTTATGAGGCAATGCAGCCATACTTTTGCAACCTTTACGGAAACCCTTCGAGTATGCACGAATTCGGTGGACAGGTTGCTAAGGCGATTTCAAAAGCCAGAGAACAAGTGAAGGATTTTGTTGGCGCAAACGATGCGAAAGAAATAATTTTCACTGCTTCAGGATCAGAAGGCGACAATATGGCCATCCGCGGGGTTCTTGAGGCGAACAAAAACAAAAAACATATTATTACAACGAAAATCGAACACCCTGCTGTTTTAAACTTGTACAAATACCTTGAAAAACAGGGCTACAGCGTGACATATCTCGGGGTTGATTCTTCGGGCAGCCTTGACCTCAATGAATTGTCTGAGGCGGTAACGGAGGACACGGCGCTGGTCAGTATAATGTATGCGAACAACGAAACGGGTGTTATTTTGCCTGTTGAAAAGGCTGCGAAAATTGTTAAACAAAAGAATCCGAAAACGAAGTTTCACACTGACGCGGTTCAAGCGGCAGGCAAGATTCCATTGAATGTCAAATCTACAGAAATCGATCTTTTGACAATCGCCGGTCATAAAGTCCACGCACCAAAAGGGATTGGGGCTTTGTACATAAAAACAGGAACACTTTTGCCTGCGTTCGTTATCGGTGGTCATCAAGAGCGCGGAAAGCGTGCTGGTACAGAGAATGTGCCTTACATCGTCGGGCTTGGCGAGGCTTGTGAGCTGGCTCAAAAGTCAATGGATTTTGAGTTGACTGAGGTGAAAAGGCTTCGCGACAAACTCGAAAACGGAATTCTTAAAACGATTTATAACGCAAAGGTCAACGGCTCTACTTCAAACAGGGTGCCGAATACGACGAATATTGGGTTTCAGTACATAGAAGGGGAGTTGATTTTGCTTCACTTGAGTGACCTCGGAATTTGCGCAAGTTCAGGAAGTGCTTGTACTTCAGGCAGTTTGGAGCCGAGCCATGTTTTGAAATCGATGGGCGTACCTTTTGAGGCATTGCACGGCAGTATTCGTTTCAGTCTAAGTCGCTTTACTACTGAAGAGGAAATCGATTATACACTGAAAGTATTACCTGACGTGATTTTCAAGTTAAATAACATTTCTCCTTATCAAAGAGAATTGAAGGAACTTGAAGAAAAGCATAAATAATTTTACTTGATTTGTTTTTTTAAATCATGTCGAATATCTGCAAGCGGCCCATTGTTCGGGTTTTTCAGATTGTTAAAATATTTTGATGCATAAGTGAAAGGAAACTTCGGAATCC
This sequence comes from uncultured Muribaculaceae bacterium, assembly GCA_964542595.1. GTDB lineage: Bacteria > Cyanobacteriota > Vampirovibrionia > Gastranaerophilales > Gastranaerophilaceae > Limenecus. The sequence goes on from CAZIVG010000163.1 coordinate 2,121, forward strand.
ATGCCATTTTTATAAAAACTGAGATTCCGTCTGCCCCTTGTGAAAACATCAAGTCGTCAATGGTCTGCTCGTATGCAGGAGAAATTGATGAAAACAGCTTCAAGAAATAGTCTGTTGCAGTGAGAGCCGAATAACCTGAAAGGATGCCCGTGTTCGCTGCCAGGTGTGTGACTTTAAACTCCTTGTTGTTTATTGTGACTCGTTTTACGCCTTCGGGCAGAACTATGTCTTTGTCCGTGATTTGCTCAATTTCGTACCATTCTCCTTCATATTTCAGCCTCATTGCTGTGGGAGAAGGCATGTAGATATCTTCAAATTCAGTGTTAAGCAGTTGTTTCCCGTTTTCGTCAAAGACTCCGTATTTGAAATTTTTGCAAGCCAAAAACCTTTGTCCGAAAATCGGGTCGATTGATGAAAATTCGTTTGGAATAATATTTTTTCCTGTTTCGTCATAAAGCCCGTAATCGTTGTTGTTTCCGAGTTTTACAAACTTACCGTAAAAACGGTCAACACGACGATATTTGGGTTGAACTAAGAAGTTGCCTGCGGAGTCCATAATTCCGTAGCGGCTTTTCTTTTGGACTATCCAGGATGTTTTGCCGACTCGTATGAGTTTTTTATATTCGGGGGTAACAATGATTTTGCCTTTTTTATCTTTAAGACCGAATTTGCCTTTTTGGCTAAAAACCACGACATCAGCCATTTTTACTGACCGTTGGTTTGTTGTAAGCGATTCGCTTGCATAACAAAGCGCAGCAGTGTTCGCAAACGCCAAAATCAATCCGAGAGTGATAATAATCTTTTTCATAACAAAATCATATCATAATTCAATAAAAAGGCTTAGAAATTCTTTTTATTGTCCTCCTTATTTTGTGCCGGCTTTTATATTATAATGTTTTTGACAGGATGGAAGAGTTTGGAATTGGATTATGAAAAAATTATCAAAAAATACAAAAATTACGGTTGCGATTGTGACACTTCTCATATTTGCGGCGATACTGATTGCGCTGCCGTTTGTTATTTATTTGAAAGTCTTGCCTGAAGTTGTATCGAATGAGGATGTGATTTCTTATCTGCAACAATCTGCGAAAGAGTCTTTGAATCTCGATTTGAAAATTAAAAAACCTGTCTTAAAAACAGAACTGTCTCCGCTCGTTGCGTTTAGCGTTGAGGAAGTTTCTCTTCACAAAGGAAGTGAGAATCTTTTTTCAGTAAAAAACTTTGATTCGGAACTTTCATTAGAGAATGTTTTTCAAAAGAATATAATTTTGAAAAAAGTCGGCGTGGATTATTTCTTTGCTGATGTTAATAAAATTTTGGCACTTTTGCCTCCGGAAGACCCGAAAAAAGAATCTGCAAAGTTTGATTGGAACGTCGAGTGGGTAAATTCACTTTTTTATGCAAAAAACGGTTTGATTCTTTATGATTTAGATAAAAAAACTCACGTTAAAATATCAGCCAAAGATATGGAGATTTCACAAAACCGTCAACCGAAACCGGTTCGTTTCAATATTTCTGTTGACATTTTGAAAGGCAAAGAAAAACTCAAAATTTCTCTTTGTGACAAAAATAAAGTCTATATTAAAGACCGCAAACTCTTTATTGACGATGCAGAACTGAGTATTAACAACTCGAAAATCTTTATCAACGCTGTTTCTGACGAAAAAAACAAATTTGATCTGACTGTCTTTGCAAACAAATTCGCGGTTAAAAATGCTGTTGAATTAATCGAAACAAATCTTGTCGTGCCGAACGGTGCTGAAATGTTGGCATTTTTTAAGGATTTTGGCGGTGATTTTGACTTCAAAATTCGTATGACAAATAATTCTTTGAAAGGCTCTATGAAGCTCAACAGTG
>CAZIVG010000164.1:0-3912 GCA_964542595.1 uncultured Muribaculaceae bacterium
ATGGAACTTGCACAGTAAATGCACAAAGAATGGCGCTGAAGTTGAATTTAGAGAATCAGGCGGAAAAGGTCTTTACAAGATAAAAGTCAAACCAAATGGTGACTATATAGTTTTCAACAAAAATGGTAAAGAAATAAAAGCTTCAGACGGTGTGTCTTTAAAATCGTGGGGGCTGGTACTATTAATGTTATCAGGAGTCGGATGTTTTGTCGGCGGTATGATTGTTTCAAGCTTATCAAAACAAAACCAAATATTTAAAGATTAGATTAACAAACTAGTAAATAAAAAGCCGAACATAAACGGACACATGGTTTGAGCCGAAATGCAAAACGGTTTCCCCCATCTTGGGTATCCAGATACCCTCATGGCAGGATACCCTGAATGTGCTATTCTGATTTTGTTATATACTTTATTTAAGATTGAAATTCTAATGGAACACGAAACTTTAAAAAAAATTATTAATGAATTTGGTGCAATTAATGTTCAAGTGCCGCTGAAAATCCCTGAAAGATTGATGTCCAGGCTTGATTCCAAGGCAACAGATTGGATAAGCAAGGAAGACAGAGACAAGGAAATTGTTTTTAATTGCAACGAAAAGATTAGGGATTTGAAAGAGATAGTCGAACTTGCAGAGTTTTCAATCTCACAAAGCCAGCGTTTCAGCGAAAAGGAGGTTTTTAAAAAATTTAGCTAGACTATTCTTTCCCACATTTTAGTATTATAAATTAAAACAGTTGAAGAATTTTGCATCCATTTAACGCTCCGTTTGAGGTTTAATTGTGTTGCAAACAGAGGAATTTTAGATTATGGAAAAAGATTTTAATCCAAAGTTGATTCCTGATTATTCTGATGGAATCAAACAAAACAAACAAATAGACAGGCTGTCTTTCGGAAAACGAAAGGTAATCTTGTCAAAAGAAGAATTGAACAAACTCGATGATTTGTACAAAAAATATGTCGATATTTATGGTGTTGAAATTGGGTTTGTGCATTATTTATTGAACAATTTCAGGACGTGCCCATGAAGTTTATAGAAAATTACCCTGTTGAAAAGTTATCCCCTGCTGAATATAACCCAAGAAAAATCAGCAAATCACAATTCAAAAAGCTTAAAGAAAGTATTCAAAAATTCGGAATTATAAAGCCAATCATAGTGAATGGTGAAAACGGAATACTGACTGCGGGACACCAAAGAATAAAAGCTACCAAAGAACTTGGGATTAGTGAAGTTCCGGTTATCAAACTTGAAAAAATTGCAAAATCCGATGAAATCATGTTCAACCTTTTTCACAACTCCATTGAAACGAACCTTTCGAGCGTTAGAGTTTTAAATATTGAAAACTTGCCTTACGGCTACAACTTTGTTAAACCCGAATATATAATTTTTGAGAAAAACCTCAACCCTGCAATAGTCAAAGAAATAGGCAAGCTAATCATCAAATATGGAGAATGGGGAAGTGTTGTTTGCGATGAGGATGGAAATATTTTATGCAATTCGGATTACGCGATAGCCTGCAAAATCCTCAACAAGCCTCTTTTAATCTACAAAATGGACAACAATAAAATTGGGGAATTTTCAAAGTATCTTTCATTGGATTACGGAAAATATTACTTCGACTCGCTGGGTATTAAAGATTACAACCAAACCTACTGCCAGATGAACAGATTGAAAGGTGAAAAGGCTTTTAAATCGACTACTTATGAAAAGTATGTTTTGCCAATGTTAGAGAAAAATCACAGGATACTTGATTTTGGTGCGGGGAAATGTGCATATCCTAAAATGCTTAGACAGCAAGGGTTTAATGCTTTTATGTATGAGCCTTTTTACAGGAACGAAAAAGGAGATGCCTTTGATATTAGCAAAATATGTGAATTTATTAACGAAATAGAATTGGAAATCAGTAAAAACGGATTGTTTGATATAGTTGTTCTAGACAGCGTTTTGAATTCTGTTACAAGCCCCAAAATGCAGCACTATGTGCTTTTGGCTTGCAATTCGTTGTTGAAAGTTGATGGTCTACTGATTTTAGGCACACGCTGTCTCGGACACGTTGAATGTCGTCGAAAATCAAAAAAAGCAACAAACGACAGCAGAGATATTGAATTTCTTGACTATGACAATTACAGCGTCACGTTCAGAAAAGGAGTTTGGACAAAGCAGAGATTCAATACGAAAGAGGGTTTGCACAAAGAATTATCCCCATATTTTGAAGATGTGGAAATTTTTGGCAGTGAAACACGTTCAAACATTTATGCAATATGCAAAAAGCCTTTCAGATGGTCATTATCAGATTACAAAGCTGTTTTGAATACTGAATTCAATATGACCTACCCAAAGGGCTTTAAGCATAACAAACATAAAAAACTAGTTGAAACTATTTTAAAAACCCTTTTTTAGTAATAAGGATTTTTGCGGCAATGGCAGCAAGAAATACCTTTTTTCTTGTCTTCACGCATTTGTTTGAGTTTTGCTTTTTGCTCAACGGTCAAATATGATTCAAAAACCTCATTGTGTTTAGCTTTGATTTCAACTTTTTGTGCTTTCAAATCTTCAATTTGTTTTGAGATTCTCTCAGAAGGCTTTTTGCTTCTTAGCTTTTTAATCTTTTGATTTACAGCTTTCAATTCTTTCTTTTCTTGCGCTCTGTTTGCGTCAGCAAGTTTAATTTGTTCAGGGGTTAAGCCGAGAGTTGCCTCAAAAATCTTTTTGCAGGGGCATTTTTTGACTTCTTGTTTAACTTCTTCTTTTTTCTCAACACATTGTTTTTGTTCAGCGATAACTGTCTTGTTTTGCTTAGCATCCAAAGCAAAAGAGGCATTTGCACTAACGAACATCAGACCTAACGCTAAAAATAAAATCTTTTTCATAACCAGACTCCTTATTTTTTTGTATATTGTTTTTCAATTTCATCTATTTTTGCCTTGATTGTGTCAGCAAATTTGTATATGTCATTCAGTGATTCAATCGGATTTTTGTTTTCCTTATTATTGTCAATAAAAGCAATATATTTTTGAGAACGGTTAAAATAAAGCCTGCAAACAGTTTTTCTGATGTTATCATCAAGAATTACATTGAAATAGCTTGCATTATCCCTGTAAGTAACTCTATTAATATCGACAGAACCATTTAAAATACTTTTTACAATAGCGTAACCTTCAAGTTCCTCAAGCGTTGTTATAACTTCATTTTTGTTCGTTTCATCTTGTTGTTTTGATGTAAGACTAAAGTCCAAAGATGTTTTCATAACTTTGGACATAAATAAATTGAATGCTTCAATTGTAGTTTTTTTGTGTTTTTCAATTACTTTGTCAGTTATTCGACCTTCGAAAACGCCTGATCGATTTATTAAATATCTAACGAAATCATCAGAAGGATTTCGGTATTCGTTTTCAATGACTTCTTCAAATTGCTTGATATACTTTAAATCACCGGCGTTAGAAAATGCTTTTTCCACATCAAAATTTTCTTTACAAAATTCGCAAAGGGTTTCCAAATGATTTCCTTTATATTCAAGCAAATTAAAGGTAAAGAATGGTTCATTATCGAGTTTGCCCGTATTTTCAATGTCAGAGAAAAACTTGTAAACTATGCCGTTAGTTAAAATTATGAATTTTGCATCAGTTACAGAAAAATAACGTATCAACTGGGTTGCATGTTTTTTTATATCCAGTGTTTTATTATCGACTTTTTTACATTCTATTAAAATAACGGGTTTTTCATTTTGTATTATGGCATAATCAACTTTTTCACCTTTTTTGACACCAACATCAGCGACAAATTCAGGAACAACTTCAAGAGGATTGAAAACATCATAGCCAAGAGTGTTTATTAGGGGCATTATTAAAGCATTTTTTGTTGCTTCTTCTGTTTGCAAGTTATCTTTTAAGTTAACGGCTCTATCTTTTAACTGT
>CAZIVG010000165.1:0-3911 GCA_964542595.1 uncultured Muribaculaceae bacterium
TACTCCCATGTTATAAATTAAACATGAAACAGAATCAAGTTTTGTGACAAAATAAGAAGGGTAGATGATTGATTGTAACGAACTGTAAAACTTAATGAACATTGGTTCAAAAAAAATATGTCGTGTTTTTAAATAATTACGAATTGGAAGAGGGAATAAATTTATGCGCATTGATAGCACGGATCGTAATAAGATTAAAATCGCAATTGCAGAACTTCGAAAAACACGGAAAAACATGTTTTCTGAGCAATCCATTGAAAATATGAAACGAAGATTAAAAGAAAAAACAAACCCTTCTTCGGATGTGGTTGAATTGCAAGGAAGAAAACTTCTAAGAAAAACCGTTTTAAAAAATCAGGATGGCGGATATGTCACGGAATCATTATATACTGCGAAGTCAAAAGGTGTTGAGGACATAACCATTCCTTTTAATCAAAAGAGTGTTAAAACCTTGTATGTAGCAGAAGGTGAGCCAATTTCAAGAGAGATTTCGCTGAATAATGATTTTCTTAATGTTACGGAGAGCAGTGTCGAATTCAGCAAATATCCTAACGGTACGTCTGCGGTTATTAATAAAAAAACAGACGGGCCTATCACGACAATTCGTTCCTCTGCCAAAGGACAACCTACTGTCGTTATTAAAACTCAAGCCGTAGATCTCCCTGAAGACGGAATGATTGCTAAAGTCAAAAAAACTTTAAAATATGCACATCTGAACAAAAGTCCGTTTAGAAAAGTTGAAACATTTGCGAAAAAGTACGTCATCAATGGTGAGGAATTTGAAAAAGTTTTAAGTAAAGAAGTTGTGATTAAAAAACCTTCTCAAGGCGGAATTGTTTCTTATAAAATGATTTATCTCGGGCATGATAGTCGGATGTTGGCTTTGAGAAATCAAGAAGGCAATTCAAAGTTTTACTCAACCGCGGACTCTATTGAATCTGCAATGAGAACAATCGATGAAAATATAAAAAACGAACTTTTAGTTTAGGTTTAATTCATAAAAAAAACCTGTGAGTTAAATCACAGGTTTTTTTGTTTATTCTTTTTCAAGATCGTTGATGTTTTTTCCTGAATCAGCGTATTCGTGGACTTTTTTCGTTGTCATTCGCTTGTTGTTTAAACAAGCCGAACCTGCAACACAGCCGCCTTCACAGGCCATGATTTCGATGAGGTTGCCTTCTGAACATTCGCCTTTTTTAGCCCAGTTTTTAAGTTCTTTCACAGATTTGGGGTTCAAGCCGTTCACACAAGTCGGGAACAACTCAGGAAAATCTTTCAAAGCAACCTTGACTGACTCGGCAACTCCGCCTGTAATCGCAAAGTTTCTGCCTTCTTTTGATGATTCTTCCGCAAATTCATAATCATCGCAATCTGCAACTTCAATATTCAATGCGACAAATAAAGCACCCATTTCCTCAAAATTCATAACCAAATCGGTGTATTCATCGTTTTGCGCTTCTCTTCTTTTTGCAACACAAGGTCCGATGAAAACAGTAACCGCATTCGGATCTTTTTCCTTGACATGCTTTGCCGTGTAATGCATCGGTGTACGAGTTTCAGAGCGGAAAGGTTTCATTTCGGGAATGTGTTTGTCAACGAGTTCGTTATAAGCCGCGCAGCACGAAGTTGTCATAAACTCGTCGCCTTTTTCCATTCTTTCTTTGAAATCTTCTGCTTCTGTTCTTGCTGTCGTATCTGCACCATAAGCGACTTCAACAACTTCTGTAAACCCTGAGTCAATCAAAGCCTGTGCAATTTTATTCACAGAAACGGGAAGTTGGCCGACTACCGACGGCGCAACCATTGCAACGACATTTTTTCCTGCCTTCATTGCTTTCAAAACATCGATAACCTGACTTCTTTCATGAACTGCTGCAAACGGGCAAGCACCAACGCATGCACCGCAGCTTATACATTTGTCAAAATCTATTTCTGCGTGGCCGACTTCGTTTTTCGCAATTGCACCAACAGGGCAGGCATCTTCGCAAGGAACTTTCAGTTTTACGATCGCGCTGTAAGGGCAAACAGGGATACACATTCCGCAGTTTTTACACTTGCTGCCGTCAATTACTGATTTCCCGTCTTTGATTTGGATTGCACCGAATTTGCAGGTCGAAACGCAAGGTCTCGCCACACATCCCTGACAAAGTTCCGTAACATACACTCTGCTCGGAACACAGCCTTTGCAAGCTGTTTCAACGATGGTTAAGCTTTCTTTATCCGGCGTTTCTCTGTCGATTGCTTTTTTGGCGTATTCATTCAAAGTTGTGTATTCGTCGTCGTTTTCAACCCCCATACCGAGAGTGGCTATGGTTCTTTGTCTTAAGACTGCTCTTTCTTTGTAAATGCAGCATCTGTAAGGAACTTCCGCATTTTTTGGTCTCATTTGGTAAGGGATTTTGTCTAGTTCATTCATTTCCTGGTCAACAAACATTCGGATTAGTCTGACCAGCACCTCACGTTTTAAGTGGGTTGTATTACTGTTATCCATTGATTTTTCTTTCTATCGCGTGCAATACTTTCTCTACTGTGGCCTCAGAAATTATTTCTCCATCGAGTTTTACGAACGGAGCCTTCATGTAAGTTGAATCTTTACATAAATTCAGACAAGTATTCGCTCTGACTTCTACTTTGTTTCTGAATTGGGGAGGAATAAATCCTTCTATTTCCTGCAATTTTGCAGCACCCATTACAAAACATGTCGTGCCGAAACACACTTCTAACAAGATTTTTTTGGATTCTTCCATAAGTTATTCCTCAAATAAATTTTAGGTTCACTTTCTTAATATAACGCCCTGATAAAATTTTTTCCAGTTGTTTAACAACATTTTTACGTATTTCTAATTCCAAAGGAAGGTCAGGGTCGTAGTGTGCCTGATTTAATTTTGAGCCAATCATAAAATTTATAACATCTGAATCCAAAAGAAGTTCAATAAGTCTTCCTGCTGCGTCATCAGGCCATTTGTCATAACCTTCGTTGAGGTATTCAAGGACTTTTGTAAGGGTCAAAATCCCTTCGGTAATCAAGTCCACTCCGTCCATCGCAGAACATGCTGGAAGCATTCCTTTGTTGTATTTTTCTGTTGTAATCTCTCGGCCAAGCTCTCTTGCGACAAGGTTTGCCGTCGTTCCGCCTACGATTGCTTTTTTACCTTTAAAATCGTCGAAAATTTTTGAGTATTCTGCGTCTCGGTCTTGTCGATAAGGTGGTCCTGTGAAAATCAAAAGGTTTCTGGGTCGTCTGAAATAAAGCACAAGCGCCGAAACGTCGTCTTTCGGCTTTCTTTCAGGCTCTTTTCTGATAGCTTCTTTTACGATTTCGTGTGCAAGGTGACTGCTGGATACAGTCGGATTTCTTGCAATTTCTTTTTCTGCAAATTCTATAAGGCTTTCACGCCTCCAGCCGAGTTTAAATTCATTTGTTCCCATGCCTGCCTGCGTAACACCGTCAGAGCAGAAAATCAGCCTGTCTTCAGGTTCAAGTTTGAACCTGTACAGATGCATGTGGCGATTTTTGAATTTTTTTGAAGTTATTACTTCTGCTTGGTGTTCGAGAACCCTTCCGTTCCTGATGTGAACGAAGTCGGGGTTGCCTTCTTCAACGATTTTTATGTGTCCATCGTCGCTGCATTCGAACGCAGAAAACGTTGCATAGCTTATCTTTCTGACCTGACAAACAGGAAGCGAGTTCATTATGACCTCTGTCGCTTTCAGGATGTCTTTTCCTTCTTCAATAAATTTAAGAATCATTGCGGCTGTCATAGTTGCGAGAATATTCGCCTTTATCCCGCTGCCCAATCCGTCTGATAAAACTGCGAGAACACGTCCCTCATCGGTGAAACGCTGAAACTTGAAGCAGTCTCCGAATGCGTTTTGACCGTCTTTTTTCTGTTGATAACAATCGACATCTA
>CAZIVG010000166.1:0-3910 GCA_964542595.1 uncultured Muribaculaceae bacterium
GGGCTTTTTGGCCATGCTTTTGGGGCAAAAAGATATAAGAAACTTTTTCTCAACAATAGAAAACAAGACATTTGATGTGCGTCAAAATATTCTTTCTCCTTACAAAAAGGTGAACAGGGATATCGTTATTCTTTCGATTGACGAAGAAAGTTATGAGTATCTTTTCGGAAAATATGGTGAGTGGCCGATTTCGAGAGGGATTTATGCAGATGTGATAAATTACATTGAAAAACAAAATCCTTCTGCGATTGCTTTCGATTTGATGTTTGTAAAATCACTGAAAAGTTCTAATAACGATGACAACAAACTCGCTTTGGCAATGGCTCAAAATGACAATGTCTTCACTTCAATGAATTTTGATGACCAGTCGTTTGAACTTCGAAAGCCGATAGACTTGCCGAATTATTTGAAGGCGGATCTTCGAAACGATTCAAAAATAAACTTTAAAAATGAAAACATAAATTTTACAAACTGCAGAGCAATTATTAGCCAAATTATAAACTCGACTCCGAACATCGGACACATAAATCTTATTCGAGAAAGTGACGGAATTGCAAGGGATTTGCCGCCTTTTGTGTCTTACAAAAATGACTATTATCCGCATCTTGCACTCAAAGTTGCACAAAAATACCTTGAGAAAAAAGAAGGGCTGAAACTCGAAAATTATACCGTGAACAAAAATGGAGAACTCCTTCTCGGAAAAAGAAAAATGCCGTTGACTTTCAATGCAACTGCTATTATGAACTGGTACGGTCCGAGCGGTCAGAACAACCCGAATTCCTTCGAATATTTACCGATGTGGAAACTTGAGAAAACGATGTATGAAAATGCAAAACTCATTCCTGAAGGCTATTTTGAAAACAAAATTGTCTATATCGGGACGAGTGCTCCTGCATTGTTTGACCTGAAAAGTGTGCCGACCGACCGTATTTTTCCCGGGGTTGAGATTCACACGACTTTTGTAAATAATATTTTGGATAATAACTTTATAAAAAGAGTTTCTCCGCATACTGATTTGCTAATCGGATTATTTTTGAGTTTGTTTGTCGGTTTGATTGTCATAAGAAGCGAATCTACGGTTATTTCTTCTTTGATTGCGATATTGACTGCTTTGATATACATAATCACAGCGACTGCTGTTATGCATTTCTTCAATTTGTGGATTGGCATCATTTGGCAGATTGTGTCAATAATCCTTGTTTTCATTGCAGTTTACCTTGCAAAATATATCCTGAAGTCCAGAGACCTTGAATATACGTACGCTCTTGCTACGACAGACGGGCTTACTGAACTTTATAACCACAGATATTTTCAAGAGCAAATGCTCCAAAACCTTGAGACAGGAAAACGTTATCAAAAGAACTTTTCGCTAATTATGATAGATATTGATTATTTCAAAAAGTTCAATGACACATACGGTCACCAATCAGGCGACGCGGTGCTTAAGCAGGTTGCACAACTTTTGAAAAAGAATGTTCGTGCGACGGATGTTGTTTGCAGGTATGGCGGTGAAGAAATGGCGATTATCCTGACAAACACTAATCACGAAGAGGCTTTGATTACTGCACAAAAGATTTGTTCAGCGATTGCTGCTCAGCCTTTGAAACTCGTGAACGGAAACGATGTGAATGTTACGATAAGTCTCGGTGTTGCGACTTATCCTCAAAATGGAGAGACTCCCGCGGAAATGATTAAGTTCGCTGATGAGTGTCTTTATGCCGCGAAAGAGCATGGACGAAATCAGGTCGGAAATCTGGCGAAAGATTAAGGTTAGAGTCCGAAAAATCTTTTGGCGTTTGCGGTGGTTGTTTCGGCGACTTCTTCAAAACTTATCCCGCGCAGGCTTGCTATTTCTTGTGCAACAAGTTTTGTGTATGCCGGCTGGTTTTCTTTTCCTCTAAAAGGCACGGGCGCAAGGTATGGCGCGTCGGTTTCCAAAAGTAACCTTTCAAGAGGCACAGTTTTTGCGACTTCTTTGGGTTTGAGAGCGTTTTTAAAAGTTACGACTCCGCCGAGAGCGATGTAAAACCCTTCTCTCACACATTCCAAGGCGAATTCAGGGCTGCCGGAAAAACAGTGCATAACTGCTCCTGTCTCGCGAGCGTTAGTCTTTTTTAGAATCTCAAGGGTATCGTGATGAGCCTCCCTGTCGTGGACGAGGACGGGATTTTTGAACTCTTTTGCGATATGAATTTGGCGCTCGAAAACTTCTTTTTGGAGTTCGTTATAAGACTTATCCCAGTAGTAATCCAGCCCGATTTCACCGACTGCGATGATTTTTGGATGAGTCAAAAACTCGCGCATTTTCGACTCCGCCACGTCGTCAAATTTTTTTGCGTCACTCGGATGTACTCCGACTGCGCCAAAGACGTTTTCGTATTTCTCGGCAAGCATTGTAATTCGCTCGAATCCCTCGGGCTCAACTCCCGGGATTAGGATATTTTTCACTCCGTCATTTTTTGCGTTCTCGAGAATTTCTCCAAAGTTGTCTTTGAAATTGTCCATGTCGATGTGTGCGTGGGTGTCGAATAGCATTTTGTCTCCTGGGTCTTAAGTCAAGAAATAACTTGTTATCAAGGCTTTTTTGTTTTCGTCTTGAACCTTTGCGATTACGTCTTCTTTGGAAATTTCGTCAAGTTTTTTCAAATGCCTTAGGGCGCTGACTGCCTCGCATATCAAAATTTCGTTATCAGAATTCAAAAGGTTTTTGATTTTCTCTGCAGCGTGGACAAGTTCAAATTCGCTTACAACACGCAAAGCACTTGATACCCTGTTCTGGCTAATATTGTTTGTGGAAAGTTCTTCTGCGGCAAGCTTTTTTTGTGCATTCCAGAAATATTCCTGCTGCTTTTTCAAAAGGTTGTAAATTTCTGAAATTTCTTGTTTTGTGTTTTTGTCTTCGTCGAAAGTGTACTCATCACTGTCATTGAGCATTTCGAATTTTGACAAGGCTTTCAAAAGCACGACAGCAGCTTGAGTGTTTTTGTTTTGGGCGTTGTATGAGATTAAATACGACAAAACTTCAAACACTTCAAAACAGAAAATCTGGTTTAAAGGCAGAATCTCACCTAACCCCGACAGAATGTTATCAAAGCAAGAAAGCGCAGAGGAAATGTCTTGTTCAAGAATTTCCATAAGGCTTTGAAGATATGGAACTTCTCCAGCGATATTTTCAGACATCGAAGACTTTTCCATTGCCTCAAGAATAGGTTTTACTGCGTTTTTGTCCTCAAATGCGATTAAGAATTTTACTGCTTTCAAAACCGTAAACTCATCTTCTGAACTCAAAAGTTCAATCGCTTTTTCATAAGCAGCGGTGATTTTCATTGAACCCAGAGCTTTTGCAGAGTTGAAAGCGATTGCTTCGTTGTCTGTAAATGCGTATTCAATCAACAAATCTGACGCGATTGTATCTGGGATGTATGAAAAATACTTTGCACAATATGCTTTTTCATTGTCAGTTCCATTTTCGAACAGTTCGAGAATTTCATCTGTCAGATCTTCGTTAGCATACTTTGCGAATGAACCTGAAATCGTGTCCTCCAAGTCCGCAGAATAAATATTCAAAAAATTGAACAAATTTCTGTAGTTTTCTTTGGTAATTGCTTTTTGCAAACGTTTGTTTACATTGCTTTTTACAAAATCGAAAAGAAAGTCGATTTTGTCTGCGAGAAGCTTGAATGCCTCGACATTAGCAGTATCGATTATTTCTTTTGCTGAGGCTAGAGCCTTGGTCTCATCTTTCGCCGTCAAATCTTTGATAAGTTGTTCATTGTTTGTCATAAAATACTTTCTTTATTCGCGGAAGCTTAAACCTGCAAACGATTTCTTCAGATTTTCTCTGACCGCTTTCATTTGTTCTTCAACGGTTTCGTCTGTCAATGTTGCTTCAAAGTCTTGGAACTTGATT
>CAZIVG010000167.1:0-3819 GCA_964542595.1 uncultured Muribaculaceae bacterium
TCAGATTCTGCTGCCCAAAAAGGTGCAGATGGCGGTGACACAAAAATTGGCACTTTATTGGGTCTAAAAGGCGGTGCCGGTGGATCTTTGAATTATGCAACAAAAACGTTGAAAGAAACTCCGGGTGAAAATGGTCAAGCAACCCCATTATTCTACAGCACTTATCCTGAAGTTGGTCTTGGTGGCTTGTCAGGTGCAAATGCTTCGGTTAATGGAATGACCAGTTCCGGATTTGGAGCAGGTGGTGGCGGTGGCGGCTTGAAACCAAATTCTGAGGCAGGTAGCGGAGCGAAAGGCTCTCCGGGCGTTGTTATTATTGAATGGTAAAAGACTAAAATCAAAATTAAAAAATGTGCTTCTTCTTTTGGGGAGAGGCACATTTTAATTTGATTTTTAATTTGTAAAATAAAAAGGTTTGTTGACAGGTGACAAGGTGTCGCTGTAAAATCGACTCAAGCTGTAAGTCGAAGTGTAAAGACAGTTTAGGCAGTTGTTTTCTATTCCCATTGATTTCAAGCCGATTGGGCTTTGCGGAATAAAAAATAGATTTTTAATTTTTTTGAAGTAACTTTTAATTAATCTCACGGCATACCCCACGAAATGATTTTAATGTATAATCTAATTAATGGAATTTATTGTTAAGTCAAGAAATGGCTACGGCAGATGAAAGGATAAAATAATTATGGCAGGAAAAATCACCAAAGAAATGGGCATAATTGAGATAGTTCAAAATTACCCGGAAGTATTAGAAGTATTTGCCAAATATGGGCTTGGCTGCATTGGATGTGCGGCAGCAAGATTTGAAAATCTTGAGGCAGGTGCGAAAGTCCACGGCGTTGATGCTGATGCAATGGTTGCTGAAATGAATGCAATCATCGGCGAATAAGTTTATTTAAAAGCACAAAAAAGACTCTCCATTTAGAGAGTCTTTTTTTATTTAGTATGGATTGCAGAAAAATTATTTTTTGATTTCTATGGGTATCGTTGCAAATCTTGCATAACGAAACATAATATTTTCTTCAGTTTTTTGTTCAACTTTTTCTTCTTTGTTAACAAAATCATCTGCGTCACGACCGACTAAAAACCTAATAAATTCTGAACTATACATTAAAGAGAACCTCCACTTGCCACTATCTATATAAACACAATGGCGCATGCTTTTTTTCAATTATTAACATAATTTTTACATTTTTTAGTAATTTTTTTTGAGAAAACTACCAATGTAGCAATATGATTGAATTTGTGCCAAAAGAAAAACAATCACAATTGTTAAGAAAATCGTGATTGTTTTCTCAATATTAATTTATCTTAATATTATTTAATAACTATATTCACAAGTCTTCCGGGTACAACAATTGTTTTTACAACGGTTTTGCCCTCGATTGCTTCTTGAATTTTTGCACTGCTTTTTGCAGCAGCTTCGAGTTCTTCTTTGGAAGATTCTGCATCGACTTCGATTTTGTCCTTAACTTTGCCGTTCACTTGTACAACAAGGGTTATTGCCGATGTTTTAGCAAGTTTTTCATCGTATTTCGGCCAATCTGCTTCGTGAACAGAACCTTTGCCACCCAGTTGATGATAGATTTCTTCTGTCAAATGCACTGTGGTCGGAGCGAGAAGTTTCAAAAGCGTAATCATCGCAAAGCTCAATACGTTTTTGTCTTCTTCTGAAAATTCGGTCTTTTTTCCCGAATAGTCATACAATGCATTCACAAATTCACGGTATTTTGAAATAACAGTGTTGAACTGGAATTCGTTTGAGATGTCTTGTGTGACGCCTTTTATCGCAATGTGTGTGAGTCTGACAAGATCGTTGTTTTCTTTTGAAAGTGTAGAAACATCTTCAGGCAGTTTGTATTCAAAAATCAAATTTTCCTGCATTGAAGAGTATAATCTCCAAACTCTGTTCAAGAACTTGTAGCAGCCCTCAACACCTGCATCAGACCAGTCAAAATCTCTTGCCGGTGGTGAATCTGAAAGGATGAAAAGTCTGGCTGTGTCTGCGCCGTAGTTTTCGAATATTTCATCAGGGTCAACCGTGTTGCCTTTGGATTTTGACATTTTTGAACCGTCTTTTAAAACCATACCTTGTGTTAAGAGGTTTTTGAACGGCTCATCAAAATCAATAAGACCGAGGTCTTTCAGTGCTTTTGTGAAGAACCTTGAATACAAGAGGTGCAAAATAGCGTGCTCAATGCCGCCGACGTATTGGTCAACGGGAAGCCATTTGTTTGCGAGGTCTTTAGAGAAAGGCGCATCAGCGTTGTGTGCGTCTGCATAGCGCAGATAGTACCAGCTTGAGCACACGAATGTGTCCATGGTGTCTGTTTCGCGTTTAGCTTTTCCTCCGCAGACAGGACAAGTTGTTTCAAGGAAAGTTTTTGATGTCAAAATCGGTGATTTGCCTTGAACTTTGAAGTCTACGTCTTCGGGAAGCTTCACAGGCAGCTGGTCTTCAGCCACAGGCTGAGGTCCGCAGTGTTCGCAATAGACGATAGGAATCGGAGCACCCCAGTATCTTTGACGAGAAACCAACCAGTCACGGAGTCTGTATTGGGTTTTAAACTCGCCGTAGCCGTCTTTAGCTGCTTTTTCAGTAATAGCTTTTTTGGCAGACTCGTTATCCATACCGTCGAATTCGTTTGAATTCACGAGAACGCCCGGTTCAGTGTAAGCCGCTTCCTTACAATCGGATGGGTTTTCAGGGTTTTGGATAACCACTTTCATCGGCAGGTTGTATTTTTTTGCAAAATCAAAATCTCTTTCATCGTGCGCAGGTACAGCCATTACAGCCCCCGTGCCATATTCAACAAGTGCGTAATCCGCTGTCCAAAGCGGAAATTCTTCGCCTGTGAAAGGGTTTATTGCGTGTGTTCCGAGTGGAACGCCTGTTTTTACGCGTTCAGTCGAGAGCCTTTCGATTTCTGTCATTTTGCGTGCGTTTGTTCTGTATTCTTTTACGGTTTCCATCTGCTGCGGAGTTGTAAGTTTTTCGATATCTTTGTATTCCGGTGCAACAACGAGGTAAGTAATCCCATGAACCGTGTCAGGGCGTGTTGTGTAAACAGGAATTTCCATGTCTAGTTCTTTGACTTTAAATTTTAAAATTGCACCGGTTGATTTCCCAATCCAGTTGCGCTGCATAGTTTTTACGTTGTCGCCCCAACCGTCGAGTTTGTCGATATCTTGAAGGAGTTGTTCAGCGTATTCAGTGATTTTCAAGAACCATTGTGAGAGGTATTTTTTTTCAACAATCTGGTCGCATCTCCAGCATTTTCCATCGATTACCTGTTCGTTGGCGAGAACCGTTGCACATTCTTCGCACCAATTTACAGCAGCTTCTTTCTTATAAGCTAATCCTTTTTTATAAAGCTGTAGGAACAACCATTGTGTCCATTTGTAATAATCGGGCTTGCATGTGGCTACTTCTCTGTCCCAGTCGTACATAAGACCGAGTTTTTTCAACTGCATTTTCATATAACCGATATTTTCGTCGGTCCATTTTTCAGGGCTTTCGCCGTGCTGGATAGCTGCGTTTTCAGCAGGGAGTCCGAAAGAGTCCCATCCTATCGGATGCAGAACGTTGAAGCCGTGCATTTTTTTGAAGCGAGCGATTACGTCAGTGATAGTGTAGTTTCTCACGTGCCCCATGTGCAGTCTGCCTGATGGGTAAGGGAACATTGACAAAGCGTAGTATTTCGGTTTGTCACAATCGTCGTAAGTTTTTCCGAATTTGTTGTCTTCCCAATCTTTTTGCCAGTGTTTTTCGATTTCCTGAGGAAAATATTGTTCTTTTATCACAGTTATCCACCTATAATT